>JABFVP010000577.1 GCA_013362725.1 Cupriavidus sp. | reverse complement strand
GCCGGAAGCGCTGTCCCGTCTAAGTGCGGGCACCGATGTATCGAAGGCCATGGGCGGCGGGCAATCGCTCGGGCCGATGCTGAACCTGCGGCTGACCCGGCCCGATACGGTGGTCGACGTGTCGGCGCTGCGCGAACTGCGCGACGTGACCGCAAGCGCCGACGGCATCCGCATCGGCGCCTGCGTGACCCATGCGCAGATCGAGGACGGCGTGTTCGAGCCGCTGCGCGGCACCATGCTGCAGGCCGTTGCCGGCGGCATCGCCTATCGGGCGATCCGCAACCGCGGCACCGTGGGCGGCAGCCTCGCGCATGCCGACCCGGCGGCCGACTGGGTCGTGGCCATGACCGCGCTGGGCGCGCATGTCGAGATCGCGTGCGCCGCCGGCACGCGCGAAGTACCGATGGAGTCGTTCATGCTCGGCGCCTACACCACCGTGCTGGCCGACGGCGAGCTGGTCGCCGCGGTGCGGGTGCCGCCGAAGACCGCGCACAGCCGCTGGGGCTACCAGAAGCTGTGCCGCAAGACCGGCGAATTCGCCGAGGCCAGCTGCGCCGCGTACTTCGACGCGAGCCGCCGCTTCGCCCGCATCGTGCTCGGCGCGCTGGACGGCCCGCCCATGGTGCTGCCAGGCCTGACACGCGCCGTCGCGGCGCAGGGCATGGCCGCGCTGACGGCCGATGCCGTCGCCGACGCCGTCGCGCAAGCCGCGCCGGGCAAGGACGCCATCGACCGCAAGCTGTACCGAACCGTCGTGACGCGCTGCGTCACGCAACTGCTGAACTGAGGAGCGCCCCGTGCAGACCATCGAATTCACTGTCAACCGCCGCCGGGTATCCGGCGCGTGCGCGGACCGGACGCACCTGGGCGACTACCTGCGCGACACGCATCGCCTGACCGGCACCCACCTCGGCTGCGAGCACGGCGTGTGCGGCGCTTGCACCGTGCTGGTGGACGGCAAACCGGTGCGCTCGTGCATCACCTTTGCCGCGGCCTGCCAGGGCGCCGACATCGTCACGGTCGAGGGCTACGAAGATGACGCGGTCATGGCCGACCTGCGCGTCGCCTTCAACCGGCACCACGCGCTGCAATGCGGCTACTGCACGCCCGGGATGCTGGCCACCGCGCGCGATATCGTGCTGCGCCTGCCCGATGCCGACGAAGCCACCATACGGCATGAACTGTCAGGCAACCTGTGCCGCTGCACCGGCTATATGGGGATCGTCGCCGCGATCCGTTCGGTGCTGGACGCGCGCCGCGCGGCCGCCGGCGTGATCGCGCGGCATGCCGGCGCGGCCGCCGCACCGCTGCCGTTCGCGGGCTTCACGGTCGCGGACGAGGCGCTCGGCACGCAGCCGCACCTGGCTGCGGCGGGCAGCGCCGAGCCTGAACGCTCGGCCGACCGCAAGGGCTGGTCGCGCATCGAAGGCGGCTTTACCGTGCCCTATGCGCTGGACGAGGTATGGGCCTTCATGGCGGACCTGCCGGCCGTGGCCGGTTGCCTGCCCGGTGCGGTGCTGACGGACGTGGCCGGCGAGAAGGTCAAGGGCCATATCGCAATCAAGTTCGGCCCCATGTCGGCAAGGTTCGACGGCGCCGCGCGCCTGCAGCGCGATGATGCGAGCAAGCGTGGCGTGCTGAAGGGCGCGGGCCAGGACTCGCTCAGCAATTCCAAGGCCGCGGGCGATATCGCCTACCAGCTCCGGGCCTTGTCCGCCGGCGCGACCGAAGTCGCGGTCGACCTGCAGTATTCGCTGCAAGGGCCGCTCGCGCAGTTCTCGCGCTCGGGGCTGGTGCGCGACTTCGTGCGGCGGATGATCGCCGACTTCGGCAAGTCGGTATCGCGCAGGATGGATCCGACGCTGAGCGAGGCCGAACGCAACCAGGTCGCGCGGCTGAATCCGGTGGCGATGTTCCTCGGCGTGCTGTGGGAGCGCGTGCGGCGCCTGTTCGGCGCGCGCTGAACCACACTGGCGGGGAAGGCGGGGGACGGCAGGGGAAGGCGGGGGAAGGCGGGGGAAGGCGGGGGAAGGCGGGGAGCGCGGCTTCCTTGCCCGCCTTAGCCAGGATGCACTACAACCAGTAGTGCGGTGGCCGTGGTCTTGCCACCATTGGAGATCGCATGTGCGACATCGGCCGCATAGCGCGCGGTCTCGCCGTGCCGCAGCTTTTTTTCATCGGCGCCCGCGCGCACCGTCATCGATCCGCTCAGCACCGACAGGTGTTCCTGGGTGCCGGCCTCGTGCGGCTCGGAGGCCAGCACGCCGCCGGCCTGGATCGTCAGCTCATACCACTCGAAGCGCCCGGCCAGGTCGATCGGGCCCAGGATGCGCAGGTCGCAACGCGTGTCGGGGCTCCTCAGCGACGGCACCGCATGCGGCTGGACCACGGTGATGCCGCCGCCCGGACGCTCCGCTGCGCCGCCGGCGAGGAAGTCGGTCAGGCTCACGCCGAGCGCATTGGCCAGGCGCCACAGCACCGCCACGGTCGGGTTGGCCAGGTTGCGTTCGATCTGCGACAGCATCGACTTGGATACCCCCGCGCGGCGCGACAGTTCGTCGAGCGACAGCCGCTGCTGCTGGCGCAGCGCCTGCAGCGCCATGCCGACGGCAGGCGGGCCATCGGCCGGCGGGGTCTGGAGCAGGGCTTGCGTCATGGAATGATGTTCGTTATATTGCGCACAACGTTCGATATACAGAACGTGTTCGATTTATCGATCGGATCGTAGCACATCCGCCGGCACACCCGTCGACCCTTCTACCAGACCCAGGAGCCAAGCCATGCCGAATGCCCAGGCGTTCTATGCGTCCATCCGCGACGAGCTGCAATCCATCCGCGACGCCGGGCTGTACAAGAACGAGCGCGTGATCGCCACCCCGCAGGGCGCGCGCGTTCGCACCAGCGACGGCCGCGAGGTCATCAACCTGTGTGCCAACAACTACCTGGGCCTGTCGTCGCATCCGCGCGTGATCGAGGCCGCGCACGATGCGCTGCGCACGCACGGCTTCGGCCTGAGCTCGGTGCGCTTCATCTGCGGCACGCAGGACCTGCACAAGACCCTGGAGGCGCGGCTGTCGGCCTTCCTGGGCACCGAGGACACCATCCTCTACGGCTCGGCCTTCGATGCCAACGGCGGGCTGTTCGAAACGCTGCTGGGGGCGGAAGACGCGGTCATCAGCGATGCGCTCAACCATGCCTCGATCATCGACGGCATCCGCCTGTCCAGGGCGCGGCGCTACCGCTACCAGCACAACGACATGGACGACCTGCGCGCGCAGCTGGAACAGGCGCGGGCCGACGGCGCGCGCTACACGCTGGTGTTCTCCGACGGCGTGTTCTCGATGGACGGCACCGTGGCGCGCCTGGACCAGATGCGCGCGCTGTGCGACGAGTACGGGGCGCTGCTGGGCATCGACGAATGCCATGCCACCGGCTTCATGGGCCAGCGCGGCCGCGGCACGCACGAGGCGCGCGGCGTGGTCGGCAAGATCGACATCATCACCGGCACGCTGGGCAAGGCGCTGGGCGGCGCGTCGGGCGGCTTCACCAGCGCGCGCAAGGAAGTGGTGGCGCTGCTGCGCCAGCGCTCGCGGCCGTACCTGTTCTCCAATACCGTGGCGCCGGCCATCGTCGGGGCATCGATCGCGGTGCTAGATATCCTCGAAGGCAGCACCGAGCTGCGCGACCGGCTGGAACGGAACACGAAGTTTTTCCGCGCGGGGCTGGACCAGCTCGGCTTCGACGTCAAGGCCGGCGACCACCCCATCATCCCGATCATGGTCTACGACGCCGACAAGGCGCAGCAGCTGGCGCAACGGCTGCTGGAGCTGGGCGTGTACGTGGTGGGCTTTTTCTATCCGGTGGTGCCCAGGGGGCAGGCGCGCATCCGCGTGCAGATGAGCGCGCTGCATGACGAGGCCACGCTGCAGGCGGCGCTCGACGCCTTCGGCCAGGCCGGCCGCGAACTGGGGCTGATCTGATGGAAGCAGGCAAACCGAAGGTCCTGATCGTCGGCGCCAATGGCCAGATCGGCTCCGAGCTGGCGCTGGCGCTGGCCGAGCGCTACGGGCGCGGCAACGTGATCACCTCCGACGTGGTGCCGACCGGCCGCCACGTGCACCTGACCCACGAAATGCTCAATGCCACCGACCGCGGCGAGCTGGCCACGGTGGTCGAGCGCCATGGCATCACCCAGGTCTACCTGCTGGCCGCGGCGCTGTCCGCCACCGGCGAGAAGGCGCCGCAGTGGGCCTGGAACCTCAACATGACCAGCCTGCTCAACGTGCTGGAGCTGGCGCGGCAGACCGGGCTGGAGCGGGTGTTCTGGCCCAGTTCGATCGCCGCCTTCGGCCCGACCACGCCGGCTGCGCACACGCCGCAGCAGACCGTGATGGAGCCGACCACGGTCTACGGCATCTCCAAGCAGGCGGGCGAGGGCTGGTGCCGCTGGTACCACGCCAACCATGGCGTCGATGTGCGCAGCGTGCGCTATCCCGGCCTGATCTCGCACAAGACCCCGCCCGGCGGCGGCACCACCGACTATGCCGTCGACATCTTCCATGCGGCGGTCAAGGGCGAGCCCTACACCTGCTTCCTGCGCGAGGACGAGGCCCTGCCGATGATGTATATGCCCGATGCCATCCGCGCCACCATCGAACTGATGGAAGCGCCTGCGGACCGGCTGAGCGAGCGCGGCAGCTACAACGTCGCCGGCATGAGCTTTACGCCGGCGCAGATCGCCGCGGCCATCCGCGAGCAGGTGCCGGGCTTCCAGATCCGCTACCAACCGGACTATCGCCAGGCGATCGCGCAGGGCTGGCCCGATTCGATCGACGACGCGGTCGCGCGCGCGGACTGGGGCTGGCGGGCTCAGTACGGGCTGCGCGAGATGGTGGCCGACATGCTGGCCAACCTGAGGGCGACGTTGTCTCGATCGCTGTAGGCCGGCCGGGCGCCCGGCCGGAACTGCGATCTAGTGATAGGTCACCTCGACCAGGTAGGCCGGCACCGCAATGCGCTTGCCGACGAGGGCAGGCTGCAGTTCCAGGCTGGCCATACCGATGCGCGTTGAGCCCGCCAGCCGCTGCGGCGCCACGGCGAAGGGCGCCGAGACGATGCGGCCCGAGGGTTGCTGGCAACTGGCCTGTACCATGCCCGCGGACGCGCGAAAGCCGCATGAGGGGTTGGTGATGGCACCGAGGAACGTAATGGTGCCGGTCTGTGCTGCCGCGCTGCCGATTGCAGCGGTTGCCAGCAGCGTGGCTGCGGCCAGCCGTCCGACCAGGGCGTTGGCCTTCCTGCTCCGTTCAAGCGACATATCTGAACCTCACGATAGTTAGTGCGGCGCCGTGCGGGCCGCCATTGTCATCGCTAGCGTGCAGGCCCACCAATGCGCGTGTGGGCTGCATTCAGCATAGTCTTTCGTTCAGAGCATTCTTAGCATTTAAGACAGTTCGGCGGACATTGCCGGAGGGGATGCGGCAACGATGGACGCGTGGCTACGCCACGCCGCGCAGGATCAGCCGCGAGCGCGCGAAGCCGGCATGCGTCTGCAGCGCCTGCATCAGCTGCTCGGACGGCGCGCGGTCGAGGTCGGTGACGACATAGCCGGTGTGGCCCCGCGTCTGCAGATGCTGGCCGGTGATGTTGACGCCTTCCTGCGCCAGCAGCGTGTTCAGCGCAGCCAGCGCGCCAGGCGCGTTGCCGTGCACGTTGAGCAGCCGTGCCGGCGCATGCAGCGGGCCGGGGTCGACTTCGGGGAAATTGACCGCGCCGATGGTGCCGCCAGTGGCGAGGAAGTGCGCAAGCTTGGCCGCGACCTCGGTGCCGATGTTCTCCTGCGCTTCCTCGGTGCTGCCGCCGACGTGCGGGGTCAGCAGCACGTTGGGCAGGTTCTGCAGTTCGCTGGTGAAGGGGTCCTGGTTGGTCTTGGGCTCTTCGGGGAACACGTCGATGGCCGCGCCGCCGAGGCGCTTCTCGCGCAGCGCCGCGGCCAGCGCGGCGATGTCGACCACGCTGCCGCGCGAGGCATTGATCAGGATCGCGCCGGGCTTGAACGCCGCCAGGATGTTGGCATCGATCATGTTGCGCGTGCGCGGCGTGGCCGGCACGTGCAGCGTCACCACCTCGGCCTGCGACACCGCTTCTTCCAGAGACCCCGCGGCGCGTGCCGAACCGTGCGAGAGCCGCGCGAGCACATCGTAGTAGACCACGCGCATGCCCATCGATTCGGCCAGCACGCCGACCTGCGAGCCGATATTGCCGTAACCGACGATGGCGATGGTCTTGCCGCGCGTCTCGAACGCGCCGGCTGCGCCCTTGGCCCATTTGCCGGCATGCGCGAGCGTGTTCTTCTCGGGGATCCGGCGCAGCAGCATCACCGCTTCGGCAACTACCAGCTCGGCCACCGAACGGGTGTTGGAAAAAGGCGCGTTGAAGACCGGAATGCCGGCCGCGGTGGCGGCGTCGAGATCGACCTGCGAGGTGCCGATGCAGAAGCAGCCGATCGAGAGCAGCCCGGGCGCGCTGCGGATATCGTCCGCGCGCAGGTGGGTGGCAGAGCGGATGCCGATCACGTCATGATCGGCCAGCACCTGGCGCAGTTCGGCACCGGCCAGCGCGCCGGTGCGGCGCTCGACCTGCAGGCCGGCTTCGGCCAGCCGGGCGTTGGCGCTCTGGTGGATGTTCTCGAGCAGGATGGCTGTGGTCACGTTGGTCTTCCGCATGGAGGGTTGGCGGGCATTGCCGCATCGGCTCCATTCTGCGCGCAAAACGGTGGCGGGGCCGGGGAGCCCCTGCTGCCGGCATTGGCACCGGCAGCGGCCGTCAGCGTCAGCGCGCGCGGCGCGCGTCGCCGCCGAGCGGATCGACGATGATCATGGTCTGGCGCAGCACGCCGGCGTTGTCGAAATAGCAGCTGAAGTGCGCCGTCTGCCGCCCGTCCTTGTACATGCGCCAGGACCAGGCCTCGCGCTGCATCAGCGGGTAGTACTGCACGGGCTCGCGCGGCAGGCCGAAATGCTGCTGCACGTCCTGCTTGGTCCAGACCCCGACCTGGGCGCGATAGATCTCGGCCTCGGTCAGCATCTGGCGGTAGCGGGTCAGCCTGCCCGCGGCGTCGAAATCGGCGGCGTAAACCGCATGGCCGAAGGGCTGCGTCGACCACAGCCAGCGGGTGGTGCCGTCGGCCAGGCGGTGAGTTTCGCTGGGTGGCCCGAAAGTCTGGCGCACCGCACTTTCAGGGCTGCCTATCAACTGCTGGCCGGTCTGTTCCGGCTGCAGCGTGGCACAGGCGCCGAGCAGGGCGGCGGCTATGCAAAAGAGGACGAGGTGACGGCGGGGCAGGGACCGGGATGGCATGGCGCGCTCCTGCAAGAAGGAATGTCCGCAGCGCCATTGTCCGGCCGCCGGCCCGCCCGACGCAACCGGTCGGGAGCCGGCCCGCCGGCCCCGTGCCGGCTTAGCAGCGGCCCTTCTTGGCCTGCCCGGGCGGGCAGAACGACTCGTTGCCGTACGGATCGACGCGGCAGTTGCCTTTCTTGGCCTGTCCCGGCGGGCAGCCCTGCGGGCCGTCGCCGTAGGTGTCGTAAGGGGCGACCACGCAGCCGCCGAGCAGCGCACTGCACGCGACCATAAGGGCCAGGACGGATTTCATTGCATTCTCCTTGTTGTGGGGGATTCCGTTTTGCGACAGGAGAATAGATTGTGCCGGCAGCATTGTCTGTAAGGAATCGTGAAGACCGGCGGCGCTACATCCGGAACACCACGCCCAGCCAGACGCTGCGCGGCGCGCCCGGCGCCACGAACAGCGCGCTCGCGGCATCGCCCGGGGCCACGTGCGGCCGCACCAGGCTGCCGCCGGGAAACACGTCGTTGGCGATCTGGCCATAGGTCTGGTAGCGCCGGTCGAGCAGGTTGGCCACGCGCGCGTAGATCTCGACGCGCTTGCTGACCTGATACGCCGCACGCAGGTTGATGGTGGCGTAGCCGGGCGTGCTCCAGTCGGCGGCCTGCGGGGCTTCGCCGGGCCGCGGGTCGCTGCGCAGCCCGTCCTCGTTGCCACTGGAAACAGAGCCCGACACCGCCACCAGGTCGGCGCCCAGCACGAGCCCGGCCAGCGCCTGCCAGTCCGCGCCCAGCTTGAGCGTATGGCGCGGCAGCCCGGCCATGCGCATGCCCGGGCGGATGTCGATGGTGCGTTCGCCGGCGGCCAGCGCGCCGGAAGACTGGTAGGTGGCCTGCAGGTAGCTGTAGGCCAGCCGCAGCGTGACCGGGCCGAGGCGGTGGCGCGCGCTCAGGTCGAGCCCCTGGTTGCGGGTGTGGTCGAAGTTGGCGAAGTAGCCGAGCTGCGTATTCGGGGCGCGCACGAACAGGATGTCGTCGTGGTTGTCGATGCGATAGAGCGACGCGGTGAGCTCGGTGTGCGGGCGCGGATGCCAGCGCACGCCGGCCTCGAACGCATGCGACACCACCTGCTTCAGGTAGGGATCTGCCTGCAGGCCGGCCGGCAGACGGCAGGGCCGCTGCGGGTCGGCGCAGCCGAGCTCGAGCACGGTCGGCACGCGGTTGTTCTGCGCATAGCCGCCGAACAGCGTGACGTTACCGCCCAGCTTCTGCGACAGCCCCAGCGCCGGGTTCAGGCGGCGGTAGGCAAAGCTCTCGCGCGGCTGCTCGCCGCCGTCGCTGTTGCGCAGCGTATTGCTGACGGTGACATGGTTCCAGCGCGCTGACGCGGTCAGGAAGGTGGTGGGCGTCAGCGACCAGGTATCGGACAGGTACAGGCCCAGCGTGCGTGCGTGGCCGCTGACGCCGGAGAACAACGCGTTGGCCGCGGCGGGGTCGGCCACCACGCCGCGGTCGTCGGTAAAGCTGCCAGGCTGCGCGTATTGCGAATACGTCAGGCGGCTGCGGTCGAGCGTCAGGCCGCCATTGAGCACGTGTCGCTCCGTTTCGCTGGCCAGGCTCAGCGCCATGCCGACGGTCTGCTGCCGCATATGGCTGGTGTTTAGCACCGCCGGGTGCAGCGCCGCGCCGTCGGCGCGGGTCATGCCGCACTTGCCGCCGCGCGGGCTGCCGTCGGCGTGGAAGCCGTCCTCGCAATCCTCGGCATAGGCCTCGTAGTCCGGGTTGACGTCGCCGTTGGCGGTGTCGCGGCGGCTGTTGCGCACATAGGCCATGGCCGCGGCGCTGGTCTTGTCGTCGAACCAGTGGCGGCCGTTGAGCGCGGCCTGCGTGACCTGGTTGCGGGTCTGGTCGGGGTAGGTGTAGACCGCGCGCCGGTTGGACTGGTACAGCTCCGGCAGCGTGCCGCCGTCGCCCGCGCTATGGCGGGGCACCAGACCATTGCCGGTCAGCGTGCTGCGACCATGCAAGACCGAGACGTCCCAGCTGCTGCTGGTGCCGGCGTAGCCCGCCCTGGCAAAGACATTGCCGAGCCGGCCCTCCGAATGATCGCGCCAGCCGTGCTCCTGGAACAGCGTGCCGGCGGCGAACGCGTGCCAGCCGCCGTCGCTGCGCACGCCGCCCGACAGGTCGGCGCGCTTGCGCGCATGGCTGCCGTAGGACAGGTCGGCGGTAAAGCCGGGCGAGTCCAGCCCGGAACGCGTGGTCATCGCCAGCGCGCCCCCGAGCGTGTTGAGCCCGTAGGCGGGGTTGGCGCTGGACACCAGTGACGCGCTCGCCAGCGCCGCCTCGGGGATCATGTCCCAGCTGATCACGTCGCCGAACGGCTCGTTGACGCGGATGCCGTCCAGATACACCGACAGCCCCTGCGGCACGCCGGGAATCGACGATGCGCGGAAGCCGCGGTAGGTGATATCGGTCTGGAACGGGCTGCCCTGGATGTCGTTGACGTTGACGCCGGCGAGGTGGCGGCTCAGGTAGTCGGCCAGGTTGCCGGCGCGCGCCCCGCCGAGGTCGCTGCCGCGCACGGTCTGCACGGTGTAGGGCACCAGGTCGCTGGCCACGCCGATGCCGGGCAGCGGCGCAGCGGCGACCACCAGTACTTCGGGCAACAGGTCACTGTCCCGGTTTGGCGCAGCACTGTCCTGTTGCGCCACAGCGGCGCGCTGGCACAGCAGCATGATCAGCGCGGACAGCACCGCGGCATGCGTGCCTGCCCGGGGGCGCGGCAAGCGGTATGGCCGCTGGCCTGGCGGCGCAGGGCGCTGGATGGCTGGCATGTTCCGTCTCCTCGGGATAGCGGCGCATGCCTGCATCGGGCCGCGCCTGTCGGCAGGGCTTCAGCAGTTTTCGTACCCTGTTTCGGTCGATGGCGGGCGTTCGGGCGCGCGTCGCAGCACCGGGCCATCGGGGGGCCTGCGCGCTGTCACAAAACAGGACAGTGCGCTGTTGCCGGCCGGCGGGCCGGTGTTCCACTACGGCACAGTGGCGCGCGGCGCATCGCACCACATGCGGCTGTCAGGCAGCGGCTGGCAGCGTTGCGGAGCCGGCCAGTCAACGGCTGCGCGGATGCTTCATGCCGTGCTGCGCCGCACATGGTACCGGCCTTGCTCTGTCGCATGCATCCCAACCCTGACCGCGCCCCCATGCTTGCCGAGCTGTCCCGCTACGACCAGGTGCTGACCTGCGACGCCGTGCGCAAGGCGTTCGGCGCGCGCGTGGCGCTCGACGGCGTTTCGCTATGCGTGCGCCGCGGCGAATTCGTGGCGCTGCTGGGGCCCAACGGCGCGGGCAAGACCACGTTGTTCCAGATCCTCAGCGGCCTGTTCGTCGCCGATGCCGGACAGGTCACGGTGATGGGCTGCGACATGCGGCGCGATCCCGTGCGTGCACTGGCACAGCTGGGCATCGTGTTCCAGCAGCCTGCCATCGACCTGGACCTGCCGGTGCGAGCCAATTTGCGCTTCCATGCGGATCTGCACGGCCTGCCGCGCCGCGTGGCGGCGCAGCGAATCGCGCGGCTGCTGGATACATTCGGCCTGGCGGCGCGCGCGAGCGCCCCGGTGCGCGAGCTGTCGGGCGGCAGCCGGCGCAAGGTCGAGCTGGCGCGCGCGCTGCTGCATGAACCGGCCATGCTGCTGCTGGACGAGCCGACGGTGGGGCTGGACCCGGCCTCGCGCGTGCAATTGCTGGCCGAGACCCGGCGGCTGGCGCGGCACGCCGGCGCCGGCGTGCTGTGGGCCACCCACCTGGTGCAGGAGGTGGAGCAGGCCGACCGCGTGATCGTGCTCGACTGCGGCGCGGTGCGCTTCGACGGCACCCCGGCCGCGCTGCTGGGCGCCACCGCGGCCGCGACGCTGGAAGCCGCATTTCTTGCCATGACGCCGTCGGTCGTCCGCGCGGCGCAAACGGAGCTCGCCGCATGAAGCCGATGCCATCTCCCGCCTGGCTTGCCGGCGCCTGGCTGCTGGCCACCGCGCTGCTGGTTGTCGCCGGGCTGGCCGAAGGCGCGCAGGGTAGCGCCGCGCGCGCCGCCACCGGACAGGTCTTTATCTCCAGCGAAAAAGACGACGCGCTGACCGCCTACGCTGCCGCCAGCGGCCAGCAGCTGGCGTCGTGGCGCCAGTGCCGGCGGCCGCGCCACCTGCAGCTGTCGCCGGACCGCGCGCGGCTGTACGTGGCCTGCAGCGACGACCACCGCATCGACGTGGTCGATGTCGGCACGCGCAAGACCGTGGCATCGCTGCCGGTCGGCGACGACCCGGAGCTGTTCGACCTGAGCCAGGATGGCCGCACGCTTTATGTGTCGAATGAAGAGGACGCGCTGCTGTCGGCCTACGACACCGGCTCCGGCAAGCGCGTGTTCGCGATCGCGGTGGGGGAGGAACCGGAGGGCGTCAGGGTCAGCGCGGACGGACGGCAGGTGTACGTGGCTTCCGAGGTGGCCAACCTGGTCCATGTGGTCGACGTCGCCACGCGCAAGGTGGTGCGCAATATCCGCGTCGGCAACCGGCCGCGCCGGCTGCTGCTGGTGCGCGGCGGCAAGGAGCTGTGGGTCTCGAACGAGCTGTCTGCCAGCGTCAGCGTGATCCGCACCGATACGCTGGAGGTGGTCCAGACCATTGCCTTTGCGCCGCGCGGCATGCGCGCCGAGGATGTGACCCCGGTCGGGATGGCGGCGCGCAGCGACGGCACCCATGCCTATATCGGGCTGGGACGCGCCAACCATGTCGCGGTGGTCGAGGTGGCGTCGCGCCGCGTGCAGGACTACGTGCTGGTGGGGCGGCGCGCCTGGGGGCTGGCGCTGAGCCGCGACAACGCCCGGCTCTACGTCG
>JABFVP010000586.1 GCA_013362725.1 Cupriavidus sp. | reverse complement strand
CTTGAGGCGAGATCGCGGCGAACCGCTGCAGGCCAGCCCAGGCGATTGGATTGTTTCTCAAGATGTAAGTCCGGTTTTCAGGATGTTCCTTGGCGCGCCATTCGGTGATCAGTGCAGTCGCCAGCAGGCGGCCCACGACAAGGCCGGGCAGAACGTCCAGTTCGTCGACCGTAAGGGGATTCACGCGTTGGTATCCCCGTACGCAGTCGAGCGCCGACGTCATCGGATTACCCGTAGCGGAAAGCTGATACGCACACGCGACCGCCAGATCGTTCACCAGCGGGGCCTCGACCATGTCGCCGAAATCGAGAATGGCGGTGACTCGGTCAACGTCATGTTCATCCACCATGACGTTGTATGCATTCATGTCGTTGTGGATGACCTGGCGCCGCAGTTTCTGACTCTTTGGCCCGGTGTAGCGGACGAAGTCATCCATCGCCCGCGCCGCGAGGAGGCTCTTCTCCACGTCGTCCACATGGGCCAGCAAAGGTCGCAGGTCGGCGAGATGCTGCAAATCCCAGAGCAGTCGATGCGTGGCATGTGGGTGGGAGAATCCGGCCAGTGCCGCATCGAAATGTGCCAGGGCGGCACCGAGCGAATACCGTTGCGCGCTGCCGGCTCGCGCCTTGTACAAGGGCACGCCAGGCAGGAACGAGATCAGTCTGACGGCTTGTCGGAGCGCTGTCCCGGGGATGTCGTGCCAGTATGTGTAATCGCCTGAAACAGTACGGTATAGACGCGGCACAGGCACCGCATTCCCGCCCCGCATCAGTTGAAGCTGCGCCTGCGTCTGGAAGTCGGTGACGCCGGGATCTTCCAGGGGGTGGGTGACCTTTAGAACGTAAGACTGACCGGCAGCATCGAGACGGAAGTTCTGATCGCGTTCACTTGACAGCACCGTGGCGGAACCGCTGATGCCAAAGGCCCGGTATGCAAGCGCCACAGCTTCGTCAGGGCTGAGCTTCGGGCTTGAAATGGAGAAGAGTTCGTTGTCTCCGTCCTCGCTTCGGTTTGCAGGAGTGCGGATGAAGCCAGCGTCGGGCGCCGCGGCTGCAGAAATTTCCATGGTTTGTCACGCCACTTGGGATTTTTACCCAGCCGACTATAGGGGCGATTGGCGCTATTCCCGATATCCATTTCTGACTATTTGATATGTCCACTTTGGCATCAAGTGCACTTAAGAGGCTGCGGAAGGCCTTGTAGCGCGAACGATGAGTGTTCCCGTTAGTATTCACAAGTTCGTGGGCCCTGTACGCGTTCCTATCCACGCATGCATGCGTTCCGGGCGGAATTCATGACAATGCTGGCATCGAAGCGGTCCTGACCGAAGGCGCAGGCCGCAGGCAAGGATGGCTTCAATCAGCGCACCCACGCCGAAATCGCCGGCAGCATCAAACTGACCCCGAGCCCGATCAGCACCCCGAACGCAACGCGCCGCGTCGTGGTCGGCGAGAACGGCGGCGGAAAGCGCCGTCCCAGCAGCGTGGCAATCACCACCACCGGCACCCCGACCGCGGCCTGCAGCCAGATCGCGGCGTCGAGTTGCCCCTGCCAGGCCGAGAACAGCGTGCGCACGGACGAGGTCACGGTGAACACCAGGATCAGAGCGCAGCGGATTTCCACCGGCTTCATCGGCTGCCGGTAGAACTGGAAGATCAGCGGCGGCCCGGAGACGCCGAACATGCCGCTCAGCAAGCCGCCGAAGACGCCGCTCATGAAGAAGCTGCCGTCGCCGGAACGTTGCGGCAGCGGCTCGGGTTTGAAGGCGGCGCTGAGGCCGCCGTACAGGATCACCGCGCCCAGCAGCAGCTGCAGCAGGGTAGCGGCGGCGCTGCTCAGGTATTCCAGCACCAGCACGCCGACCAGTACCGAGGGCAGGATGCCGATCGCCGCCGCGCCCACGGCGCGCCAGTCGATATGCTGGAACTTGCCCGGCAGCGCGCAGGCGCTGTTGGCCAGCGTCACCAGGCTGACCACGGCGGCCACGGTGGCCACCGGCGCCAGGCCCAGCCCGCTGGTGGCGCCCATCACGAGCATGCCGAGGCCAAAGCCGGTCACCGTCTGGAAATAGGTGCCGGCACCGAGCAGGGCCTGCAGGCCCAGCAGCGGCAACAACAGTTCTGCTTTCATGCTGCCGCCTGCTCGCCCTTGGGTGCCTGCGCCGCGCTGGCTTGCGCCTGGACCACGGTGACGGCGATCACATGGAACACGTCGTCGGCGCTGCAGCCGCGCGAGAGGTCATTGGCCGGCTTGTTCAGTCCCTGCAGCATCGGGCCGATGGCCTTGGCGCCGCCGACGCGCTCGGCCAGCTTGTAGCCGATATTGCCGGCTTCCAGGCTGGGGAACACCAGCACGTTGGCGTGGCCGTTCACCTGCGAATGCGCGACCTTGCGCGCGGCGATCTCGGCGACGATGGCGGCATCGAGCTGCACGTCGCCGTCGATGGCCAGGCCCGGGCGCTGCGCGCGCACGCGCTCGGTGGCGGCCACGACCTTGTCCACGGCGGCATGGTGCGCACTGCCGCTGGTCGAGAACGACAGCATCGCCACGCGCGGCTCGTCGTTCAGCAGCGCGCGCGCGCTGTCGGCTGCGGCCATGGCGATATCGGCCAGCGCCTCGGCATCGGGGTCTACCACCAGTCCGCAATCGGAGAAGATCAGCCCGCCCTTGAGCGTGTGGAACGGCTCGCACAGCATCATCAGGAAGAAGCTCGACACCAGCCGGAAGCCCGGCGCCAGCCCGATCAGCTGGATTGCGTTGCGCACGACGTCGGCGGTGGTGTGGGCAGCGCCCGCGACCGAGCCGTCGGCATGGCCCAGGCGCACCATCAGGTTGGCAAAGCACAACGGGTCCAGCACGGCGCGCTTGGCTTCGTCCAGCGTCATGCCTTTTTTCTGGCGCAACGCAAAGAGCTGCTGCGCGAACGAAGGCGTCAGCGCCGAGGTGGCGGGATCGACCAGCGTCATGCCGTCCAGCCCGATGCCGTGGATGGCCGCGGCGGCGTTGATCTGGCGCGGGTCGCCAACCAGCACGATGCGCGCGATGCCTTCCTGCGTGGCGCGCTGCGCGGCCTGCAGGATGCGCGGGTCGTCGGCCTCGCACAGCACGATGCGGCGGGGCGCGGCGCGGGCGCGGTCGATGATGCGGAGGATGGGTTTCATGGTTGGCTCGGTGAAACTAAAAAAGGGCCAGCGTCCGACGCTATGCCCTTGGTGTTCTCCCCTCGCCCGCTTGCGGGAGAGGGGCGGAAGAGAGGGCAGGCGCTGGCTATGCTGAAGCGCCACGACTACGTGGAGACTCCGGCCCTCTCCCCAACCCTCTCCCGCGAGCGGGAGAGGGAGCACGCCGGTGGCATGCGAGGAGTCTGGGCAAGCT
>JABFVP010000450.1 GCA_013362725.1 Cupriavidus sp. | reverse complement strand
GGGCGCCCGAGGTCACTCCCGAAGCGCGCGCCACGCTGCGCCGCGAACTGGAGCAGGGCGCGGTACTTTACTTCCCCAACCTGAAGTTCCAGTTCCAGCCGGGCGAAGAGCGCTTCCTCGACGCGCGCTATTCCGACGGCAAGTCCAAGAACATCAACCTGCGCGCCGGCGACACCGCGGTGCGCGGCGCGCAGGGCAGCGCGCAGGACCTGGCCGACCTGTACGCGCTGATTCGCCGCTACGCCGACAGCAGCGAGTCGCTGATCCGCTCGCTGTTCCCCGAATACATTGCCCACATGACCCGCGCCGGCACCTCGCTGCGGCCGAGCGAGATCGCCGGGCGCCCGGTCAGCTGGCGCAAGGACGACACCCGCTTGCACGTCGATTCGTTTCCGTCCAACCCGATGCTGGGCAAGCGCCTGTTGCGCGTGTTCCACAATATCGACCCGGCCGCGCCGCGCGTGTGGCGCGTGGGCGAGCCGTTCGGCGACTTTGCGCGGAAGTTCGTGCCGAAAACCCACGGCATGTGGCCAGGGCAGGCGGCGCTGATGAAGCTGCTGCATATCACCAAGCGCCGCCGCTCGGAATACGACCACCGCATGCTGCAGCTGCATGACCTGGCCAAGGCCGACCTGGACTACCAGGCCAACGTGCCGCAGCAGGAATTCCACTTCCCGCCGGGTGCGACCTGGATCGTCTTCAGCGACCAGCTGCTGCACGCCGCCATGCGCGGGCGCGCGATGATGGAGCAGACCATCTACCTGGCGCCGCAGGCGATTTCGGACCACACCCATTCGCCCGAGGCAGTGCTGTCGCGCATGCTCGGACGGCCGATGCTGGCGTCCTGAGGCGCGGCACGGGCTGCTGCTAACGCAGCAGCAGGCGCAGCATGGTGTCGAAGGTCTTGCCGTAAGGCGGCTTGAGCAGGCCGGCGGCGTTCAGGCCGGCCTGGTGGAACACCGGCTTCACCTTCGAAAAGGTATCGAAGCCCGCCTGGCCGTGGTACGCGCCCATGCCGCTGGCGCCGACGCCGCCGAACGGCAGGCCGTCCTGGGCGATATGGAACAGGGTGTCGTTGACGGTAACGCCGCCGGCGACGGTCTGCTGCATCACATGGGCGATGGCGCCGCGGTCGCGCTCGAACACGTACAGCGCCAGCGGGCGCGGGCGCGCGTTGATGTAGTCGATCGCGTCGTCGAGGGTGCGGTAGGTCACCACCGGCAGCACCGGCCCGAAGATTTCCTCGCGCATCGCGATCACGCCGTCGGGCGCGTCCAGCAGCAGCACCGGCGGCAGGCGCCGCGCGAGCGCATCCGGCTGCGCATCGGACAGCGGCACCACGGTTGCCCCTTGCGCGGCGGCCTCGTCGACCAGCCCCGCGAGCCGCGCGAAATGCCGCGGGCTGATGATGCTGGTGTAGTCCGGGTTGCGCGCCAGGTCAGGATAAAGCCGGCCGACGCAGCGGCGCGCCGCCTCCACCAGTCGACCGCGCAGGTCCTCCGGCACCAGCACGTAATCCGGCGCGATGCAGGTCTGCCCCGCGTTCATCAGCTTGCCCACCAGGATGCGCTCCACCGCGCGCTCCAGGTCGGCCCCGGCGCCGATGATGGCGGGGGACTTGCCGCCCAGCTCCAGCGTCACCGGGGTCAGGTTGGCGGCCGCCGCGCGCATCACATGGTGGCCGACGGCGGTGGAACCCGTGAACAGCAGGTGGTCGAACGGCAGCGCGGTGAAGGTGCTGGCCACGTCGGCATCGCCGTTGATCACCACGATCTCGTCCGGGGCGAAGTGCCGCGGCACCAGTTGCGCGAACAATGCCGCAAAACGCGGCGTGTATTCCGACAGCTTGACCATGGCGCGATTGCCTGCCGCCAGCGCGCCGGCCAGCGGCCCGATGGTCAGGTACAGCGGATAGTTCCAGGGCACCACGATGCCCACCACGCCCAGCGGCTGCGGCACCAGGCGCGAGCGTCCGGGGCGAAACCAGAAGCCGGTGGGCGCGCGCCGCACGCGCATCCAGCGCTTGCCGTGGCGCAGCGCATCGTCGATGCCGGCGAGACTGGGAAAAACTTCCAGCAGCGCCGTTTCCTGGCGCGGGCGATTGCTGAAGTCGGCATGGATCGCGGCGGCAATTTCGGCCTGGTTTTCGGTCACCAGGCGCCGCAGGCGCTGCAGGCGGTCGGCACGCACGGTCCACGCGGGCAGCTGGTCGCGCCGCGAGGCGGCATGCATCGCACCGAAGACGGACGACAGGTCGGGAACTTCTCGCATGGCTGCGCTCCAGGATTTGCGCGCACATTCGTGCACCATCGCGCAAGATAAGGCAGCGCGCCGGCCAAGACAATGGAAGCTTGCTACCACAAAGCCGATTCAAACGCCCGTCCGGCGCGCTCGCGCGCCTCTCCGTCAAGCCCATGCCCTTGGTTGCCGCCGCCCCGCTCCGGCCTTGAGCCAGCGCAGCCAGCGCCTACACTGAATCTCACGGCTTGCCATCCGCTGGACGGACAGGGCGCGCGCCGGCGCGGCCCGGCTCACGCATGCGCGCCGCCTGCGGACTCGCGGGGAGACAGATGGAAACCACCTATGACTACGTCATCGTCGGCGCGGGCTCGGCGGGCTGTGCGCTGGCGGGGCGCCTGGCCGACAGCGGCGACGACACCATTGCGCTGATCGAGGCCGGGCACCACGACCACCATGTGCTGGTGCGCACACCCGCCGGCCTGGCGGCGATGCTGCCGCGCGCGGGGGCGCGCAACTACGGCTTCCACACCGTGCCGCAGCCGGGCCTGAACGGCCGCCGCGGCTACCAGCCGCGCGGGCGCGGGCTGGGCGGCTGCTCGTCGATCAACGCCATGATCTACACGCGCGGCCGGCCCGCCGACTACGATGCCTGGGCCGACGCCGGCTGCGATGGCTGGTCCTGGGATGACGTGCTGCCGTACTTCCGCCGCGCCGAGTGCAACGAGCGCCTGGCGGGCAGCGACGACGATCCGCTGCACGGCGGCAACGGCCCGCTGCATGTCAGCGACCTGCGCACGCCCAATCCGTTCGCCGAGCGCTTTATCGAGGCAGCGCAGCAGGCCGGCTATCCGCGCAACGACGATTTCAACGGCGAAGAGCAGGAGGGCATCGGCTGGTACCAGGTGACGCAGCATGCGGGCGAGCGCTGGAATGCCGCGCGCGCCTACCTGCACGGCGGCAATGCGCGCGACCGCGCCTGCAACGGCGGCCGCGCGCGGCTGCGCGTGCTGACCGACACGCAGGCGCTGCGCATCGTCTTCGAAGGCCGCCACGCCGCCGGGGTGCTGGTGCAGCGTGACGGCCGCCAGCAGCTGCTGCGCGCGCGTCGCGACGTGATCGTGTGCGCGGGCACGTTCGGCTCGCCGCAGCTGCTGATGGTCTCCGGCGTCGGCCCCGCCGCGCACTTGCGCGAGCATGGCATCGACGTGGTCCATGACTTGCCGGGCGTGGGCGCCAACCTGCAGGATCATCTCGACGTGGTGCTGCACAAGCGCACCGCCGTGCCCGAGCTGTTCGGCGTATCGTTCGGTGGCGTCGCCCGGCTGCTGTCCGAAATGCTGCGCTACCGGCGCGAGCGCGCCGGCATGATGTCAAGCAACTTCGCCGAGGCCGGCGGCTTTCTGCGCAGCCACCCGGCGCTGCCCGAGCCCGACCTGCAGCTGCATTTCGTGGTCGGCCTGGCTGACGACCATATGCGCAGGCTGAATCTCGGCCATGGCTATTCCTGTCATGTCTGCCTGCTGCGGCCGCGCAGCCGCGGCGAGGTCCGGCTGGCTGCGCGCGATATCCGGCGCGCGCCGCTGATCGATCCGAAGTACCTCAGCGACGCGCGCGACCTCGACGACATGGTGGCCGGCGTGCGCATCGTGCGCAGCATCCTGGCGCAGCCGCAGCTGGCCTGCTTCGGCGGACGCGAACTCTACACGGCCGGCCTGCGCGCCGATGGCAGCGACGATGCCGCCGTGCGCGAGTTGATCCGCGCGCGCGCCGACACCATCTACCACCCGGTCGGCACCTGCCGCATGGGCATGGATGCGATGGCGGTGGTCGACCCGCAGCTGCGCGTGCGCGGCGTGGAAGGGTTGCGCGTGGTCGATGCGTCGGTGATGCCCACGCTGATCGGTGGCAACACCAATGCGCCCGCGATCATGATCGGCGAGCGCGCGCACGACCTGATCCGCTATGCGCCGCGGGTGATGCTGCGGGTGCTGGAGTCGATGGAGGCCTAGCCCTCGAAGCCCCGCGACGCCACTCGCCCGAGCGTGTCGGCATCCGCGTCCAGCGTGCCGAATACGCGCCCGTGCTGGCGCCCGAGCCGGCTGGCGACGAACAGCTCAGCGTGCGCGGGCTCGGCATGCGCCAGCATCAGTGCCGCCTGCGCGGTCAGCACCAGGCCCTGGGCAAAGCGGCGCGCACTGGCTTCGAGATGGTCGGCGTTTTCACGCAGCATCGCCTGCAGCGAGGCCAGTTCGGCACGCACCGCGGGGTGGCCGCCGGCGCGGCGCGACAGGTCCTGCAGCAGCCGCGCGCCATCGTCCGGATTGCGCTGGAGCGCGCGCAGCACGTCAAGGCACATGATGTTGCCGGACCCTTCCCAGATCGAATTGACCGGTGCCTCGCGATACAGCCGCGCCATCGGGCCTTCCTCGACATAGCCATTGCCGCCCCAGACTTCCATCGCTTCGCCGGTGGCCTCGAGCGTGCGCTTGCAGACCCAGAACTTCGCCGCGGGCGTGACCACGCGCTTCCATGCCGCAGCCAACGGATCGCCCTCGGCGTGCTCGAAGGCGCGGCCCAGCTCCATCATCAGCAGCGTGGCGGCTTCGGATTCCAGCGCCAGGTCCGCCAGCACGTTGCGCATCAGCGGCTGGTCGCACAGCAGGCGTCCGAAGGCGCTGCGGTGGCGGGTATGGTGCAGCGCCTGCACGTAGGCTGCGCGCAGGATCGCGGCGCTGCCGATCACGCAGTCCAGCCGCGTGCTGGTGGCCATCTCGATGATGGTCGGGATGCCGCGGCCTTCCTCGCCGATCAGGATGCCAGTGGCGTCGCGGAACTCGACTTCGCTGCTGGCGTTGGAGCGGTTGCCGAGCTTGTCCTTGAGCCGCTGGATCTGCACCGCGTTGCGGCTGCCGTCGTCGCGAAAGCGCGGCACGAAGAAGCACGACAGCGGACCGTCTTCGGCGCCCATGCGCGCCACCACCAGGTGCGCATCGCACATCGGCGCGGAGAAGAACCATTTGTGGCCGGTCAGCGCATATTCCGCGCCGCGGCCTTCGCCACGCACCGGGCGCGCCACGGTGGTGTTGGCGCGCACGTCGGAACCGCCTTGCTTCTCGGTCATGCCCATGCCGATCATGATCGCGGTCTTGTCGCGCCAGGGCAGGTCGCGCGCATCGTGTTCGGCCGCATAGAGGCGCGGTTCCAGCTCGGCAAACAGCGCGGCTTCCTTGCGCAGCACCGGGATGCTGGCAAAGGTCATGGTGGGCGGGCACAGCGAGCCCGATTCCACCTGCGCCTGCAGGAAGTACCCCGCGGTGCGCGCCGCCCAGGCGCCCGCGCGCGGCTGCGCGAAGGGCAGGGCCTGCAGCTGCTGGCTTCGCAGCAGACCCAGCAAGGCGTGCCAGGCCGGATGGAACTCGACCGTATCGATGCGCTCGCCGGTGCGGCTGTGGGTATGCAGCTCGGGCGCATGGCGATTGGCGTCCGCGGCCCATTGCTGCACTTCCGGCTCGCCCAGGCGCGCACCGAACTGCCGCAGCGCGTCGGCATGCCAGCCGCCGCCCAGGCGTTCCAGCGCGGCCCGCACCGTGGGATCGCTGTCGAACAGGTTGTAGTGCGCGAGATCCGGCACCTGGTTGAAGACGCGGTGGGTGGCGGCGTCGGTCATGCTGTCTCCTCGAGCGGGGCTGGCGTTTGCTTGCATGGTAGATCACGCCGCGCGCGCATTGAGTGCACCGTGGTTCGCTTCTCGCGCATTTTTGCAATGCAGCATGCGCGATTCGATACCTTTTTGCACAGCTGTGGCACCACCCGCGGTGGCCAACTGGCACTGGCGCCCACCGGTGCTCTGTGCTTAAATTCACCCCGTTGGATGAAACAGGGGTGCCGTGCGGATGGGCCGTGCGGCTGAGAGAGTCCCTTCGAACCCGATCCGGTTAGTACCGGCGTGGGAAGTTTCAGCAAGACCAAGCCTCTTGTCCCTCCGGGACTCGCCACTCGGCCACAAGCCAGACGGCGCTCACAGGGCTCCTGGTTTCGTCCACCCCGCAAGAGAGAGAGGACGACACCCATGGCCCGTACTGCCCCCGCTGCATCCTTCGAATCGCTCGAGAGCGATCTCGACCAGAAATTCGCCTACCCGGCTTCGAGCAAGACCTACCTGACCGGCAGCCGCCCGGACATCCGCGTGCCGCTGCGCACGATCCTGCAGACTTCCACGCGCACGGAAAAGGGCGAGATGCCCAATCCGCCGATCCCGGTGTACGACACCTCGGGCCCGTACAGCGATCCGGACGTGCATATCGACCTGAAGGCCGGCCTGCCGCCGGTTCGCGCCAAGTGGATCGAGGAACGCGGCGACACCGAGGTGCTGCCCGGCCTGTCGTCGGAATACGGCCGCGACCGCGCCAACGACCCCGCCACCGCGCACCTGCGCTTCGCCCAGCTGACCAACCCGCGCCGCGCCAAGGCGGGTGCCAACGTGTCGCAGATGCACTATGCGCGCAAGGGCATCATCACGCCGGAAATGGAATACGTGGCGCTGCGCGAGTCGCTGAACCTGCAGGCGCTGTACGACAAGCCCGAATACAAGGCGCTGCTGCGCCAGCATCCCGGCAACGCGCTGGGCGCCGGCCTGCCGCTGCGTCCGGAAGACATCACGCCGGAATTCGTGCGCAACGAGATCGCCACGGGCCGCGCCATCATTCCCGCCAACATCAACCACACCGAGCTGGAGCCGATGGCGATCGGGCGCAATTTCCGCGTCAAGATCAACGGCAACCTCGGCAACTCGGCAGTGACCTCGTCGCTGGCCGAGGAAGTGGAAAAGATGGTGTGGTCGATCCGCTGGGGCGCCGACACCATCATGGACCTGTCCACCGGCAAGCACATCCACGAAACCCGTGAATGGATCCTGCGCAATTCGCCGGTGCCGATCGGCACGGTGCCGATCTACCAGGCCCTGGACAAGACCGGCGGCATCGCCGAGGACCTGACCTGGGAGATGTTCCGCGACACGCTGATCGAGCAGGCCGAGCAGGGCGTGGACTACTTCACCATCCACGCCGGCGTGCTGCTGCGCTACGTGCCGCTGACCGCCGACCGCGTCACCGGCATCGTCTCGCGCGGCGGTTCGATCATGGCCAAGTGGTGCCTGGCGCATCACAAGGAAAACTTCCTGTACACGCACTTCGACGAGATCTGCGAGATCATGAAGGCCTACGACGTGTCGTTCAGCCTCGGCGACGGCCTGCGTCCGGGCTGCATCGCCGACTCCAACGACGAGGCCCAGTTCGGCGAGCTGCGCACGCTGGGCGAGCTGACCGCCAAGGCGTGGAAGCACGACGTGCAGGTGATGATCGAAGGCCCGGGCCACGTGCCGCTGCAGCGCATCCAGGCCAACATGGACGAAGAACTCAAGCATTGCTATGAGGCGCCGTTCTACACCCTGGGACCGCTGGTGACCGACATCGCGCCTGGCTACGACCACATCACCAGCGGCATCGGCGCGGCCAATATCGGCTGGATGGGCACCGCCATGCTGTGCTACGTCACGCCCAAGGAACACCTGGGCCTGCCCGATAAGGAAGACGTGCGCGAGGGCATCATCACCTACAAGATCGCTGCCCACGCCGCCGACCTGGCCAAGGGCTGGCCCGGCGCGCAGCTGCGCGACAACGCGCTGTCCAAGGCACGCTTCGAGTTCCGCTGGGAAGACCAGTTCAACCTGGGCCTGGACCCGGAGCGCGCGCGCTCGTACCACGACGCCACGCTGCCGGCCGAAGGCGCCAAGATCGCCCACTTCTGCTCGATGTGCGGGCCGAAGTTCTGCTCGATGAAGATCACGCAGGAAGTGCGCGATTACGCGGCATCGCTGCCCAAGGAAGCGCAGCAGGGCATGGAAGAAAAGTCCATCGAGTTCCTGAAGAAGGGCAGCAAGATCTATTCGTAAGGCAGTCGCCGAAACCTGCCCAAGTCACGGCAGGACGGGCATGGCCTCGCAAGCCATGCCCGCGCAAGATCCGCCGCCGCGCAGCGCCCCGCGCGGCGGCACCGATAACAAGGAGGCCGGACGCGGCCGCATGGCGCGTCCGGCACAACACCCTCATGACAGCAGTGCAGTCGTTTGACGTCGCCATCCTCGGGGCCGGCCTTGCCGGCCGCCTGGCCGCCTGGTTGCTGGTCCGCAGCGGTGCCCGCGTGGCACTGGTGGAGCGGGCCGGCCCGGACGGCGCGGGCTCGGCCGCCTACGTGGCCGCGGCCATGCTGGCGCCGCTGGCCGAGTCGGCCATCGCCGAGCGCCGCATCGTCGACCTTGGCATCGCCAGCGTCGACCTGTGGCGCGCCTGGCTGGCCGAACTGGCCGAATCGGCCGAGCCGGTCTTCTTCCAGCAAGACGGCACGCTGGTGGTCTGGCATGCGCGCGACCGCGCCGAGATGTCGCTGTTCACCAGCCGCGTGCGCGCGGTGGCGCCGCCGGAGCTGGTGGCGCAGCGCCTGCGCGCGCTCGACGGCAAGGGCGTGGGCGAGGTCGAGCCGGCGCTGGCGGGCCGCTTTCCGCAAGGACTGCTGCTGGCCGGCGAAGGCCAGCTCGACAACCGCGGCGCCTTGCGCGCGCTGCTGTCGTGCGCGGTCAGCGAAGGCGTGCATTGCGTGTGGGAGGCGGGCGAGGTCGATGCCGGCTCGCTGCCGCAGCTTGGCATCCACGCCGACGTGGTGCTGGACTGCCGCGGCCTGGGTGCACGCAGAGCGTGGCCGGCACAGCCCGGCCAGACCGCCCAGCACAGCCAGCCCGGCCTGCGCGGGCTGCGCGGCGAAGTGGTGCGGGTGCATGCGCCCGACGTCAAGCTGCACCGTCCGGTGCGCCTGCTGCATCCGCGCTACCCGATCTATATCGCGCCCAAGCCCAATGACCTGTATGTGATCGGCGCGACCGAACTGGAAAGCGAGGACGATTCGCCGATGAGCGTGCGCTCCGCGCTGGAGCTGCTGTCGGCCGCGCATTCGCTGCACCCGGCCTTCGGCGAGGCGCGCGTGCTGGAGCTGAACGTGCAGCGCCGCCCGACCCGCCCCGACCACCTGCCGGCGATCCGCGTCGACCAGCGCACGCGCGTGGTGCGCGTGAACGGCCTGTACCGCCACGGCTTCCTGATCGCCCCGGCGGTGACCGAGGCCGCGTGCGCGGTGGTGGGCGCGCTGCTCAACGGCGATCCCGCCGCGCATGCCGTGCCTGCCGCGCTGCGCTGGCCCGGTATGATCGAGGCGGTGACGGAAGCGCCGGCGCACACAGTTGGCGCGCGCTCCGGCACGCTGCATTAATGCAAGACTGACATGGACATCCTGCTCAACGGCCGACCGCTTGCCCTTGCCGAATCCGCCACCCTGGCGGATGCGGTCAGCGCGGCGCAGATCGCGCCCCCCTTTGCCGCGGCGGTCAACGGCCAGTTCGTGCCGCGCGCCGCGCACGCCAACACCCCTCTTGCGGCCGGCGACCGCATCGACCTCGTGCAACCCGTGACGGGAGGCTGACCCATGACCTTCGAACCTTCCGCAACCCTGCGCGACCCGTTCGTGCTGTATGGCGAATCATTCGGCTCGCGCCTGCTGCTCGGCACCGCGCGCTATCCGTCGCCGGCCACGCTGGAAGCGGCGGTGCAGGCCTCCACCCCAGCCATGATCACGGTCGCGCTGCGCCGCCAGGGCGCGGTGGGCGATGGCGAGGGCGGCCAGGCGTTCTGGCAGATGCTCAAGGCGCTGAACGTGCCGGTGCTGCCCAACACCGCCGGCTGCTTCACCGCGCAGGAAGTCGTCACCACCGCGATGATGGCGCGCGAGGTGTTTGAGACGCCGTGGATCAAGCTCGAGCTGATCGGCGACGACTACACGCTGCAGCCCGACACGCTCAACCTGCCGGCCGTGGCCGAGACCCTGATCAAGGAGGGCTTCAAGGTGCTGCCGTACTGCACCGAGGACCTGGTGCTGTGCCGCCGCCTGCTCGACGTCGGCTGCCAGGCGCTGATGCCGTGGGCCGCGCCGATCGGCACCGGCCGCGGCGCGGTCAACCCGCACGCGATGCGCGTGCTGCGCGAGCGCCTGCCCGATACGCCGCTGATCGTCGATGCCGGCCTGGGCCTGCCGTCGCATGCGGCGCAGGTGCTGGAGTGGGGCTACGACGGCGTGCTGCTCAACACCGCGGTGGCGCAGGCCGCCTACCCGGTCGACATGGCGCGCGCCTTTGCGCAGGCCGTGGCCGCGGGCCGCACCGCCTACCTGGCCGGGCCGATGCCCGAGCGCGAAGTCGCGCAGGCCAGCACCCCGGTGGTGGGCATGCCGTTCTGGCACGCCGACGACACCGAGCAGCGCAACACGGAGCAGCGCGCATGACCCGCCGCGCCGTGCACGCTCCCAGCGACGGCCCGCTGCGCCAGGCGGTGCTGGAACACTATGGCGACACCTTCGGCGTCGATGACAAGCCGTGGCAGGCTTGGCATCTGCACGAGGCGCCGGCGCAGCCCGGCGCCCATGACGTGCTGCTGTCCGACGGCGAGGCCGATGCCGACACCATCGCGCGCGTTGCCGCCGCCGGCGCCACGCTGGTCGAGACCGAGCGCGAGGGCGGCCAGTGGATCGACACGGTTCGCTCGCCGATGGGCACCTGGGTGTTCTCGGTCGCCGCGGATACCGACCAGCCGCATTCGCCCGCCTTCGTCGCGGTGCTGCTGGCCTGCCTGTCGCTGCATTTCCCGTCCCACGATGCGCTGTGCCTGGCGCGCGCGTGGCCGCCGGGCTCGGCAGACTGGCCTTCGGATTTCGCGCGCTTCCCGCACGTGCGCCACGCCGCGCTGGTGGCGCCCGAGCAGGCCGCGGCGCCGTTCGCGCCGTGCCCCGCGCTGGGCCTGTATGTGGTAGTGCCGAGCGCCGACTGGATCGAGCGCCTGGCGCCGCTGAACGTGCCCACGCTGCAGCTGCGCTTCAAGTCCGGCGACGCTGCCGCGGTGCGCGCCGAGATCGCGCGCGCGGCCAGGGCCATGCAGGGCTCGTCGTCGCGCCTGTTTATCAACGACCACTGGCAGGCGGCGCTCGATTACCACGCCGCCCAGGGCGCGCACAGCGGCATCTACGGCATCCACCTGGGCCAGGAAGACCTGGACGATGCCGACCTCGACGCGATCCGCGCATCCGGACTGCGGCTGGGCGTGTCGACGCACGGTTACGCCGAGATGCTGCGCGTGGCCGCGATCCGCCCCAGCTACCTGGCGCTGGGCGCGATTTTCCCCACCACCACCAAGACGATGCCGACCCAGCCGCAAGGCATGGGCCGCTTCCGCGCTTACGTGAAGCTGATGCAGCCGGTGATCCCGTCGCTGGTCGGCATCGGCGGCGTCAATGCGTCGAATATGCGCGAGGTGCTGGCGGTGGGCGTCGGCAGCGCCGCGGTGGTGCGCGCCGTCACCGAGGCCGACGACGTGCCGGCCGCGGTGGCCCGCCTCGTCAGCCTGTTCCCGGTCGGCTGAGCGCGCCGTGGCCGCCCCGCGCATTCGCCTGGCGGCCGTCGATGACCTGCCGCGGCTGCCGGAGATCGAACTGGCCGCCGCCGCGCTGTTTCCGGAAGGCGACCTGCCGGCGCTGCTGCGCCTGGTCAGCACGCCTGAAGCGGCACTGGCCGCGGCGCAGCGTGAACGGCGCCTGTGGGTGGCCGAGCATGGCGGCGAAGTCGCCGGCTTTGCGCTGGCCAGCCGCCACGGCGCCTGCGGCTATCTCGACGAGATGGACGTGCATCCCGACCATGGCCGGCGCGGCATCGGACGCGCGCTGGTCGGCACCGTGCAGGACTGGGCGCGTGCCGGCGGACTGCGCTCGCTGGGCCTGACCACCTTTGCGCATTTGCGCTGGAATGCGCCGTTTTACGCGTCGATGGGGTTCCGGCAGCTGCAGGACAGCGAGCTTTGCCCGCTGCTGGCGCAGGCGCTGGCGGCGCAGCGTGCGGCGGGGCTGCGGCAGCGCGTGGCGATGCGGCAGACTCTCTGAGCCAAATGTTGTCTCCCCTCTCCCTTTGGGAGAGGGGCGGGGGGGGG
>JABFVP010000317.1 GCA_013362725.1 Cupriavidus sp. | reverse complement strand
CCGCGCGCTGCAGCGCTTTCTCGACTACGTGCAGGGGCACGACAAGGTGTGGATCTGCCGCCGTGTCGATATCGCCCGGCACTGGGCGCAGGTGCATCCGTTCCGGGCTGGCGATGCCGCTGCCGAAGCGCGCGCTGCCTGCCAGGAAACCGCCCCAGCCTGACCCCGCGGCCTCGCTGTCGCCATAGTTGTGTACGATATAGCCGTGTTTCGTCGCCAGTTCGGGCGACAGGCTCAATGTCCGTACCCTGATATGGCAACCACATCGAAAAAGGCGGCGCCCGGCGCAGCCGCGAAAGCCCCGCGCCGCGCCGCCGCCAAGGCCGCCCCCAAAACCTCGCAGAAGGCCATGCCGAAGGCCGCAGCCAATGCCGCTCCGGATGAAGAGGCGGGCCAGGAAGGCGCCGCCGGCGAGGCCTCGGCCACCGAGGCGATCTACCTGAGCCTCCTCTACGCCATCATGGAGCACCGCCTGCTGGCGGGCACCAAGCTGGTCGAGGAACGCCTGTGCGAAGTCACCGGCGCCAGCCGGGCGCGTATCCGCCAGGTGTTTGCGCGCCTTGCGCACGAGAAGCTGGTGACGCTGGTGCCCAACCGCGGCGCCTTTGTCTCCAGCCCGACCGTGGACGAGGCGCGCGAGGTGTTCCAGGCGCGCCGCGTGGTCGAGCCCGCCCTGGCCGCCGAACTGGCACAACGCGCCACGCCCGCCAAGGTGCGCAGCCTGCGCCGCCATGCGATGGAAGAGGACAACGCGCGCGCCCGCGGCGACCGCGCGGCCATGATCCGCCTGTCGGGCGAGTTCCATATCCTGCTGGCGGAGATGGCCGGCAACGCCATCCTGGAAAAGCTGATCCGCGAGATGGTGTCGCTGACCTGCCTGATCATCACGCTGTATGACCGCCCCGGCGCCCCCGCCTGCGCCGAGCATGAGCACCGGCAGCTGATCGATGCCATCGAACAGCGCGATGCCGCGCGCGCCAGCGCGCTGATGGCGGAACACCTGGAACACATCGAAGGCTCGCTCGACCTGAGCATGCCGGACAGCGGCGCGCCGGATTTCTACAGTATCTTCAGCAAGGGCTGATCGGGACTAGACTGCATCCAGGCCATCGCCAACCGGAGACGTGCCATGAATGCAGGCAAGCCTGCCGCCCCGCCTACCCCTCCCGCCGTGGCTCCCGCGGCGCCGCCAACGCCGCAGTTGGTTCCCACCGGCTATCGCCAGGGCATCATCACCGCCATCACCGTGCTGCTGGGCTTTTCGCTGGGGTTCTGGCGCTTCTGGGGCTTCGAAGCGCCGGGCGAATGGGACTGGCGCTCGCTCCTGGCGGCGGTGTCGCTGCTGGCCGCGGTGGTGCTGCAGATCGTCGCGCTGTTCCGCGCGCTGCGCGTCGAGGACGATGCGGTGCCGGAGTACCGCAAGACGGTGCGCTGCTTTATCGCCTCGGCCATTGCCCTGGTGATCGGCCTGGCCGCGGCGATGATCGACGCGGCGCTTGAAACCTAAGGCGCGATGATTTCGATGCTGTCGACACGGTCCGGATAGAACGCCAGGTACGCGCCAATGGCGGCAACGGCGGCATACGGCGCCTCATAGCTCCAGACCGCATTGCGCCCGCGCTCGCCGCCGGACGGAATCGAGAAGTAGCTGCAGTCGCCCTTGTACGGGCAGTAGGTGACATGCGCGCGCGGAATGTACTGCACCGGCGCATAGTTTGACTCCTGCAGGCTCAGCGCCGCATCGCTGTCGGCGATCGTAATGCCGGCCACCTTGACCACCACCCTGCCGGCGGTCGGCGTGATGGTGATGGGATGGTCGGGGCCGGGAATCCTGACGGGCTTGTCGGTCATGGTCATCACTCCTGCTGCGCATCGCCACGGTGGCTGCGGGCCATTCTAGGCGCCTGGCGCGCAGCCTGCAGGACCGCTACTCCACCTTGACGTTGGCCTTCTTCACCAGCGCGGCGTAGCGCGCGGCTTCGCTGCGGAAAAATGCGGCGGCGGCCTCGGGCGTGCCGGGCTCGATCACCGTGCCCTGCTTCTTCATCGCTTCCAGCACTTCGGGCGACGTGAAGGCTTTGGCAAAGGCATCGTGCGTGCGTTTGACTTCGGCCGCGGGCATGCCCGCCGGGCCGATGACGGCGAACCAGCCGGCGACGTTGTAGCCCGGCAAACCCTGTTCGGCGATGGTGGCGATCTCAGGCGCGGCGGCGGAGCGCTTGTCGCCGCACAGGCCGATGGCGCGCAGCGTGCCCGCCTTCAGGTGCGGCGCCACCGCGTTGAGCGCAACCACGCCCATTTCCACCTGTCCGGCCAGCAGGTCGTTGATCATCGGGCCGGTACCCTTGTAGGGCACATGGCGCGCGGTCACGCCGGCCTCGTCGAGGAACATTTCGCCTGCCAGGTGGATGATGGTGCCGTTGCCCGACGACGCGTAGTTGTAGCTGTCGGGCTTGGCCTTGAGCAGCGCCACCAGCTCCTTCACGTTCTTCGCCGGCACCTTGGGATTGACCACCAGCACCAGCGGCGTGGTGCCGATCACGCTGATCGGGGTCACGTCCTTGATCGCGTCGAACGGCATGGTGCGGAACACGCTGGGGTTGATCACGTGGTTGTTCGATACCAGCCCCAGCGTGCTGCCGTCGGGCTGCGCCTTGACCACCGCGGCAGCACCGGTGATGCCGCCGGCGCCGGGCAGGTTTTCGATCACCACCGGCTGGCCGAAGGCCTTGCCCAGCGCCGGGCCGGCCGCGCGCGCGATGTTGTCGACGCCGGAGCCCGCGCTGATCGGCAGGATCAGGCGCACGGGCTTGCCCGCTGCGCCCTGGGCCAGCGCTTCGAGGCCGGGGACGGCGAGGGTGGTCGCGAGCGTGGCGGAAATCGCCAGTGCAGACTTGAGCAGGGTGCGACGTTGCATGAGTTGTCTCCGTATCGTTATCGTAGGTCCTTGCCGCTGTGGTGCGGCTTGCCCTCAGGTGCGTGCGCGCCGGTCCTTGCCGAGCCGCGCCAGGATCTCTTGGTTGTGCTCGCCGGCACGGGGCAGCGGGCCGCGCACGCCGGGACGGCGGCCGCCCATCAGCAGCGGCAGCAGCACCGTGGGCGTGGTCGAGCCGTCGTCGGCCTGCATCGGCACCAGCCCGCCGCTGGCAAGCAGGTGAGGGTCGTCGAGCAGCTGGTCCGGGCGCACGATCGGCGCATAGGGAATGCCGGCCGCTTCGAGCTTCGGCGCGAGTTCGGCGGTGCGATGGTGGCGCAGGATCGCGCGCAGCTCTTCCAGCAGCTGCGGGCGCACGGCGACACGTGATGTGTTGCTGGCGTACTCCGGCTTGTCGATCAGGTCCGGATGCTCCAGCACGTGGCACAGCGTGACGAACTGCTTGTCGCTGACCGCGCCGATAAAGAGCTGCTCGTCGTGCGCCAGCGTAAACACGTCATACACGCTCCACGCCGACACGCGCGACGGCATCGGCGGCGGCGGCTCGCCGGTCATCGCGTATTGCTGCATGTGCTGCGAGGCCAGGAACACGCAGTTCTCGAACAGCGCGCTCTGGATCTCCTGCCCGCGGCCGGTGCGGTCGCGCTCGCGCAGCGCGGCCAGCACGCCGATGGCGCCGAACATGCCGCCCATGATGTCGTTGACCGAGGTGCCGGCGCGCAGCGGCCGCCCGCTCGGGCCGGTCATGTAAGACAGGCCGCCCATCATCTGCACCACTTCGTCGAGCGCCAGCCGGTTCTCATACGGACCGGGCAGGAAGCCCTTGTGCGAGACGTAGATCAGGTGCGGGTAGTCGCGCGACAGCGTGGCGTAGTCCAGCCCCAGCTTCTGCATCAGGCCGGGGCGGAAGTTCTCCAGCAGGATGTCGCTCTGGCCCGCCAGTTCGGCGGCCGCGGCGCGGCCTGCGTCGGTGGTGATGTCGAGTACCACGCTCTTCTTGTTGCGGTTGAAGGCGCGGAAGAAGCCGATGCCCAGCCCCGGCAGGTTGCGCGTCTTGTCGCCGCCCGGCGGTTCGATCTTGATGACTTCGGCGCCCAGGTCGGCCAGGATCATGCCGCAGGTGGGGCCCATCACCATGTGCGTGAATTCGACCACACGTACGCCGGCAAGCGGCAGGGAGTTGCTGTTGTCTTGGGTCATCTCTAGTCTCAGGCAGCGGTGGCCGCAGGGCGGGCCGCGTAGGTCTTGGGCAGGCCGGCGCGCCACAGCGTGCCGTGCAGGGTCTCGTCGCGCAGCCATCCCGCAACGTCTTCACGCAGTGCCAGCAGGCGGCCGATATCGATGCCGGTCTCGATGCCCATGCTGCCGAGCAGGTAGGCCAGGTCTTCGGTGGCCACGTTGCCGCTGGCGCCGGGTGCATGCGGGCAGCCGCCGATGCCGGCCAGGCAGGCGTCGAAGCGGGTCACGCCGGCGTCGAGCGCGGCACAGACATTGGCCAGGCCAAGCCCGCGCGTGTCATGGAAATGGCCGCACCAGAAGCGGTCGCCGGCGATGTCGACGGCACGCGCGAAGAGTTCGCGCACCATGCGCGGATCGGCATAGCCCACGGTATCGGCCAGGCTGACACGGTCGGCGCCGGCATCGAGCAGCGCCTGCATCAGCCGCAGCACTTCGTCGGCATCGACATGGCCTTGCAGCGTGCAGCCAAACGCCGTGCCGACGCCGCCTTCGATCAGCGTCTTCGCGCCGCCGGCATCGCGCGCGGCGCGGATGCGCGCCACGTCGGCAACGACTTCATCGGGCGTTTTGCGCAGGTTGGCCAGGCTGTGCGCATGGCTGGCCGACAGCGGCACGATCATCAGGTCGGCGCCGCTGTCGAGCGCGTCCTGCGCGCCGCGCAGGTTGGGCACCAGCACCGAGGTGAACAGGCCTGGCAACGTGCGCGCGAACGCGACCAGCTCGGCGGTATCCGCCAGTTGCGGCAGCAGGCGCGCGGGGACGAACGAGCCGACTTCCAGTTCGCGCAAGCCGGCGGCGTAGGCGCCGCGGATCCATGCGAGCTTGCTGGCGGTGGGCAGGATGGTGCGGATGCTCTGCAGGCCGTCGCGCAGACCGACTTCCCGGATCACGGCATGGCGGGGGAAAGGGCGGGTCATGGTTCTCCGGGGTGGTGGCGTCCCGCGGTGGGAGCGATGGCACAACTCTAAGAGTTTCTGCGGCGAAGCTGAAACGATGATTTACGAAGCACAACATGCCGAAACGGAAAGCCACCAAACTGCGACTGGCCCGTCCTCGGGATTTCCCGAATGCGACATGACCGCGCCGGGAACCGGCGTAGCATTCCCATCCGGAAACACTGCCGCCCCCACTTATGCGAGACCTCGACCTCACCACGCTGCGACTGTTCGTCGCCGTCTGCGAAACCCGCAATATGGCGCGCGCCGGCGAGCAGGAACACATCGTCGCCTCCGCCATCAGCAAGCGCCTGGCGCAACTGGAGGAAACCGTCGGCGCCACGCTGCTGGAACGCCGTCGCCGCGGGGTCATCCCCACGCCGGCGGGCGAGATCGTGCTGGCGCATGCGCGCGCCATGCTGGCCGCGGCCGACCGCGTCACGCGTGACATGGCCGACTACGGCTCGGGCGTGCGCGGGCAAGTGCGGCTGCTGGCGACGGTGTCGACCATGGCGGAATCGCTGCCGGACGACATCGCCGCCTTCATGCAGTTGCCGGCGCACCGCGACGTGCGCGTGACCATCGAGGAGAGCCTGAGCAGCGAGGTGGTGCGCGCGCTGCGCGACGGCACCGCGCCGCTGGGCATCTGCTGGGACGCGGCGGACCTGGAGGGCTTCCAGACCCGCCCCTACCGCGCCGATCACCTCGCCGCCGTGGTCTATCCCGGGCACCCGCTGGCGCGCGCGGACAGCTGCCGCTTCGAAGACACGCTGGACTACGATCAGATCGCCATGCCGGCGCAGACCGCGGTGCAGATCATGCTGACGCGCTATGCCGCGATCCTGGGCCGCCGCATGGCGCATCGCGCCGTGGTGTCGACCTTCGACGCCGCGCTGCGCTGCGTGCGCGCGGAACTCGGCATCGTCATCCTCCCGGCCGAGATCGCCACGCTGGTCGCCACGGCCTTCGGCCTGCTCGTGATCCCGCTGCGCGACGACTGGGCGCGGCGGCGCTTTGCCATCTGCTGCCGCGACTTCGCGCTGCTGTCGCCGGCGGCGCAGTTGCTGGTGCAGTTCCTGGAAGACGCCGCAGCGAAGGAAGCGGCGGGCGGCGCGCCTGCGCTGTCCCGGGCACGGCGCAGGCGGTAAGTCGCCGCGCAACTTCCTGTGCGTTTCGAGGGTTACCCCGAGGCGTTTTCGCAAGCTTATGTTGCGTGCCGTTGCGTAGACTGGCTTGCGTTTTTCGCCGCCGGCCACGATGGTTGGACAGGAAAGGCCGGGCGAAGCCTGAATCACGACAATGCGCGCCGCCACGGCGCAGGAGCACGCAAATGAACTTCAACGGCAAGAACATACTGGTCACTGGCGCACGCGGCAACCTCGGGCGCGCGGTCGCGCACGCCTTTGCGCAGGCAGGCGCGCGCGTGGTGCTGCTGGACCGCCATGACGCCCCGCTGCCCGAGGCCGGCAGCGGCCACCTCGCGCTGCAGGCCGACCTGCTCGATGCGGACAGTCTCGGCAAGGCCATCGACCAGGCCGTGCAGGCGTGCGGACGCATCGACGTGGTGTGCAACCTCGCCGGCGGCTTTGCCATGGGCACGGGCATCCACGAAACCAGCGCGGCCGACTGGAACCGCCTGTTCGACATGAACGTGGGCACGGTGCTGAACATGGCGCGCGCGGTGGTGCCGCACATGCTGGCCGCGGGCGGCGGCGCCATCGTCAACGTCGGCGCCAACTCGGCGGCACGCGGGCTGGCGCAGATGGGCGCCTACTGCGCCTCGAAGGATGCGCTTGCGCGCGTCACCGAATCGATGTCGGCCGAGCTGCGCGACCAGGGCATCCGCGTCAACGCGGTGCTGCCCAGCATCCTCGACACGCCCGAGAACCGCCAGGCCATGCCGGATGCAGACAGCTCCCGCTGGGTCGGCCTGGACGCGCTGGCCGACGTGATCGTGTTCCTCGCCTCGGATGCGGCACGGGCCGTGCACGGCGCGCTGCTGCCGGTGGTCAACCGCGCCTGACGCGCGGCGTCGGCGTCAGGCCGCGCGCGAGGCATTGCCTTCCTGGTAGAGCACATGGAAGACGTAGAGCAGGTTCAGGTCCTTGCCGGCGATATTCATTTTCTGGATGGCAGGAATCGAAGATTCGAAGTTTTCGAATCATAGCCAGCTGCGTAGGATGTTGCCAATGCCGGGGCTGCCCCGGCCGACCGTGGACGCAAACCGGAGAACCCCCATGAAAATCCTGATGGTGCTGACCTCGCACGACCAGCTCGGCAATACCGGCAAGAAGACCGGCTTCTGGCTGGAGGAATTCGCCGCGCCTTATTACGTCTTCAAGGACGCCGGCGCCGACATCACGCTGGCCTCGCCCAAGGGCGGCCAGCCGCCGATCGATCCCAAGAGCGACGACCCGGATGCGCAGACCGATGCCACGCGGCGCTTCCGCGGCGATAGCGCCGCGCAGCAGGCGCTAGCCAGCACGCTGACGCTGGACCAGGTGAAGGCCGAGGATTTCGACGCGGTGTTCTATCCCGGCGGGCATGGTCCGCTGTGGGACCTGGCGGAAGACAAGCGCTCGATCGCGCTGATCGAGCAGTTCGACCGGCTGGGGAAGCCGGTGGGTGCGGTGTGCCATGCCCCGGGAGTGCTGCGACATGTGAAGGGCGCGGATGGTCAGCCGCTGGTGAATGGCAAGGAAGTCACGGGCTTTACCAACAGCGAAGAAGATGCGGTGCAGTTGACCGAAGTGGTGCCGTTCCTGGTGGAGGATGTGCTCAAGGCCAGCGGCGGGCGGTTTACGCGCGGGGATGACTGGGCCAGCCACGTGGCGGTGGCCGGCCGGCTGGTGACGGGGCAGAACCCGGCGTCGTCGGAGGCGGGGGCGGAGGCGGTGTTGGGGTTGTTGAAGTAAGACCTACGCGTTCACACTCCTGCCGGTTTGCTCCCCTCGCCCGCTTGCGGGAGAGGGCCCGGGGGAGAGGGCAGGCGCTGGCAAGATTGGCGCGCGCAACTTCGTGGAGGCTCCGGCCCTCTCCCCCATCCCTCTCCCGCGCGCGGGAGAGGGGGAGCCTTTGCCAGGTGTGTCGGCTGTGGCAAGCGGCTAAAGGTGCAATACGTCGATCAGCCTCGCATCACTGCGGCACCAGCTCCACCCTCTCCCGGCTCGCCTTCTCCACCGCCTTGCGCGTGTAGACCAGCGGGAAGTACTCCCCCTTGGCCCACAGCGGCGCCAGGTCGCGGTAATGGGGGCTGGCGGGATTGCCCGACTGCCCCGGCGTGTTGATCACGCGCGAGGCGTCCCAGTTGCCGACATCCAGCACCATGCGGAACGACGCACCCGCGGTCAGGCGGAAATCCGTATTGCGGTAGCTGGTGTTCATCGGCGTGAAGGCCGAGCCGCCGATCGGGCCCGCGTTCACATTGAACTGATGGCGTTCGGCATCGTTCAGGATCGGGTCCATCGGATGCGTGAACACGGCGGTGTGGAGCTTGCCCCATTGCCACGTGCGCGGGTCCGGGCCGAGTTTGGCTTCGACCTCGGCCATGGCGGCCTTCAGCGATTCGAGCATCACCGCGTTGCGGCGCTCCGGCGGCATCCACGGCCCGGGCTGCTCCAGCACCGCCACCACGCGCTCGGCATCGCCGGCGCCGACCAGGCGTGCGGCTTCGGGCGGCAGTGCGGCGCGCACCACGGCCTGGCGCAGATGCTTGCTGAACCAGACCTCGAACAGCGCCGCGGCGGCGCTGTCGGCGCGCTCGTTGCCGTTCCAGCCGCGCAGCAGCTCCAGGCCGCGGGCCAGCTGCGGGTCATCGCTGCGCACCTCCTGCAGCAGTGCGACCACGCGCTGCGCCGGCAACGACACGGTGTCGTTCTGCCACGCCATCGAATCCTGCACCGAGCTGCGCGGATTGGCGCCAACCACCGCCTTGAGCCGGCGCGCGCGCGAGCTGTCGCTCCATTCGTAGCCCACGCCCAGCTTGGCCGCCGGGTGCTCGGGCGGGATGTTGTTTTCATTGGCGGTGACGATATAGCCCGGCGCGGGGTTGTAGGCCCACGGCAGCTCGTCCATGTTGCGGTAGCCGGCCCATTCATAGCGGCCGTCGCCGGCCACTGGCGTCAGGCCGTCCCAGTTGGGACGCTTGACGGTCAGCCCGCCCGGGATCCAGCCGATATTGCCGCTGGTGTCGGCATAGACCTGGTTCTCGCCGGGCGCGCCCCAGCGGTTCATGGCGGCGCGGAACTGGTCCCAGTTGCGCGCGCGCATGTAGTCCATGGAACCGAAGTACGGCGCCATGCCGTAGTCCAGCCATGCGGCGCGCAGCGCCCAGGCGTGCCCGGACCCGGCCACCAGCACCGGGCCGTGGCGGGTGAAGTCGAGCGTGACCTTGCGCGGCGCGGGCTCGCCCTTGACCACGATCTCCTCGGTGATGGTCTCCATCGGCTCCCAGCGGCCCTTGTACTTGTATTCGCGCGGGTTGGCCGGGTTCAGCTCGTAGCCGTACAGGTCTTCCTGGTCCATGTAGAAGCGCGTCAGGCCAAAGGCGATGGTGCCGTTGTGCCCGATCGAGATGCCCGGCAGGAACGGCTCGCCCGCGCCGATCACCGACATCCCCGGCGCATTCAGGTGGCTGATGTAGCGCAGGCTGGGCGCGCCGTGCGAGCGGTGCGGATCGTTGGCCAGGATCGGCCGGCCGGTGGCGGTGCGCTTGCCGCCGATGACCCAGTTGTTCGAGCCCAGGCTGCGGCCGGTATCGCTGTTGGCATCGACCGTGGCGTAGAGCTGGTCGAGCGGGATGGCGGCGGCGCGCGCGTCGCCCCAGGCTTCCTTCGGGAAACGCGCGGCGGCGGTGGCCAGTTCGTAGGCGCGGCGCAGTTCGGCCGCGGGCACGGTGCAGGGGTCGATGCCGGGGTTGAGCTTCGGTTCGATCTGCGGGTCGAGCTCGCGGCGCAGCCAGTCGGCGCGCGCGGCCTGGGTCTTGGCCTCGCAATAGAGGCGGGCGCGGTCGACCTCGCCGGTGAAGTTCAGCGTCAGGCCGTGGTGGCGGATGCGCACGATGTCTTCGGCTTGCCAGCGCGCCGGCTTGTAGCCGAGCTTGCGGAACTCGGGCGGCAGCAGCTCGGGCTTCTGCTCGGTCAGCGCCACGTAGGCGTTCACCCCCGCGACAAAGGCCTCGGCCACGCGCTTGGCGTCGCTGCCGTAGGCCAGCCATTCGCGGTACATGTCGCCGCGGAACAGCACCGCGCGCGCCATGCGGTCGCCATCGGCATAGGCCGACCCGAAGTCCTTGGCCATCTCGCCGAGCCCGCGCTTGCGCCACAGGTCGATCTGCCACAGGCGGTCGCGCGCGGCCATGAAGCCCTGCGCATAGAAGGCGTCGTACAGCGTGCCGGCATAGATATGCGGCACGCCCCAGCGGTCGACCAGCACGCTGGCGGGTTTTTCCAGGCCGGGCACGGCAAAGGTCTGCTGGCGGGCGGGCGCTTCGGCCATGGCGGCCGGGACGGTGGCGAGCAGGGCCAGCGCAGCGGCCAGGCGGCGGGGGGTGCGTAACATCGGGTCTCCTCGTGTTGTGATGGCTGCAGATGTCTTGCAGTTCACACCGAAGATAGTGCATCGCCGGCCGGGGCGCGAGCGCCGCGGCCGATCTCCGCACGCCGCATGGCGTGCGGCAGGATCAGTAGACGTCGCGCCGGTAGCGGCCGTCCTCGGCCAGGCGGCGCAGCGCGTCCTCGCCCAGGATGTCGGCCAGCGCTTCATGGACGCCGCCGGCCATGCCCTGCAGGCTGCCGCAGACATAGATGGCCGCGCCGTCGGCCGCCCATTGCCGCACGCCATCCGCCTGCAGATGCAGCGCGTCCTGCACGTAGCGTGGCGCGCCGCCGTCGCGCGACCAGGCGTGGTCCACGCGTGCCAGCGTGCCTTCCGCCAGCCAGCCGGCCAGTTCCCCGGCAAAGAAGGCGTCATGCCGCGCCGAGCGCTCGCCGAACAGCAGCCAGTTGCGCCGCCGCCCGGCCGCGGCGCGGGCCTTGAGCTGGGCCCGCAGCCCGGCCAGCCCGGTGCCGTTGCCGACCAGGATCAGCGGCCGGTCGTCGGCCGGCGGATGAAAACTCCGGTTGGTGCGGATGCGCAGCGCGATACGGCTGCCCACCGCGGCGTGCGTGGTCAGCCAGCCCGAGGCCAGGCCGAGCCGGCCGTCGTCATGGCGGATCTGGCGCACCAGCAGCTCGAGCTGGCCATCCTGCGGCAGCGAGGCGATCGAATACTCGCGGTGCGGCAGCGGCGCCAGCGCATCGATCAGCTGCTGCGATGCCGCGCCCTGCAGCGCGGCAAGATGCGGCGCGGGCAGCGGCATGCGCGTGGCCATGGCCGCGGCCAGGGTGGTGTCGGCGCCGTCGCAGCGCACCGGGGTGGCGCCATCCAGGCCGAGCTGCGCCAGCAGCCGGTCGACTTCGGCCGGCGCGTGGCGCGGGCCGATCTCGGCAATGTCGCCGGCCTGCCAGTCCGGGGCCGCGCCGTCCGGCGGCGTCAGCACCAGATGGAAGGCCGGCGCGCCCTGGCTGCCGGGGTTCAGGTGATGGCGCTGCGCCAGCCGCCAGTGCTGGTAGCGCGGGCGCTCCCAGTCGGCGATCTCGGCGCCGCCGCTCAGCGCAGACAGGTGGTTCTGCCAGTGGCGCAGCGCGCCGGCGTCGCCGTTGTCGACTTCGATCAGGTCGAACAGCGGCTGCGCGCGCTGGCGCTGCAGCCAACCCTGCAGCGCATGGCCGAAGGCGCAGAAGCGCGCATAGCTGCTGTCGCCAAGCGCAAGGATGCCGTAGCGCAGCCGGTGCAGGCCATCGGCGCCCGCCAGCAGGCGCCGGCCAAAGCCCGAGGCGCTGTCGGGAGCGTCGCCCTCGCCGGTGGTGCTGACCACGAACAATGCCTGGCGGCACGCTTGCAGCCGCCGGCCATCAACCTCGGCCAGCGACAGCAGCTGCACCGGCAGGCCCGCGCCCTGCAGCGCGGTCGCGGTCTGCAGCGCCAGCTGTTGGGCAAACCCGGTCTGGCTGGCGTAGATGACCAGCGTCGCGCCGTCTTCCGTGCCGGCCAGCGCCGCCACGCGCGCGCCCCGCCGGCGGTGATGGGCCACCACCGCGCCGCAGAAGCCCGCGTACGCGGCAACCACGCCGGCGGCCATGGCTATGCGCGACGGCCCGAGCACGGACAACGCCACGCCG
>JABFVP010000393.1 GCA_013362725.1 Cupriavidus sp. | reverse complement strand
AGAGGGGAGCAAACCGCGGGTGTTTTGCTGATAGCCGCTACTGGATGATCCCGCCCCCCAGGCAGATATCCCCGTCATACAGCACCGCCGACTGCCCGGGCGTGACCGCCCATTGCGGCTCGGCAAACGCCAGCGTCAGTGCCTGCGCGTCGACTGCCTGCACGGTGCAGGCGGCATCGCTCTGGCGATAGCGCGTCTTGGCCGCCATCGCCGCGCCCGCGGCAGGCGGCTCGCCGGCCACCCAGGACAGGTCCGACGCGGTCAGCAGCGGCGTCAGCAGCCACGGATGGTCGTGGCCCTGCACCACGTAAAGCGTATTGTTCGCCATGTCCTTGCGCGCGACATACCAGGCGTCGCCATTGCCGTCGCGGCTGCCGCCCAGGCCGATGCCCTTGCGCTGCCCCAGCGTATAGAACGCCAGGCCGATATGCTCGCCGACCACCTTGCCCTCGGGCGTCTTCATCGGCCCCGGTTTGGTGGGCAGGTAGCGGTTCAGGAAATCACGGAACGGACGCTCGCCGATAAAGCAGATGCCGGTCGAGTCCTTTTTCTTCGCGTTCGGCAGGCCGATCTCGGCGGCGATCTCGCGCACGCGCGTCTTCGGGATCTCGCCCAGCGGGAACAGCGTGCGCGACAGCTGCGCCTGGTTCAGCCGGTGCAGGAAGTAGCTCTGGTCCTTGGTATGGTCCAGCGCCTTGAGCAATTCGAAGCGACCGGCCGCATTCTGGCGCACGCGCGCATAGTGGCCCGTGGCGATGGTTTCCGCGCCCAGCGACATGGCATGGTCCAGGAAGGCCTTGAACTTGATCTCGGCATTGCACAACACATCCGGGTTGGGCGTGCGGCCGGCCGAGTATTCGCGCAGGAAGTCGGCGAAGACGCGATCCTTGTATTCGGCGGCGAAGTTGACCGCCTCCACATCGACGCCGATCAGGTCGGCCACCGAGACCACGTCGAGCCAGTCCTGGCGCGTGGAGCAGTATTCGCTGTCGTCATCGTCTTCCCAGTTCTTCATGAACAGGCCGATGACCTCGTAGCCCTGCTGCTTGAGCAGCCACGCGGTGACCGACGAATCGACCCCGCCGGACATCCCCACCACGACCCGCTTGGCGGCACCGCTCACGACTGCGCCCCCGCTTGCAGCACCGACGGGTGCGTGTACAGCGCGTCCAGCGCAAAGCGCTTGCCGGCGAGGTAGTCGTCCACGCACGCCATCACCAGCGGCGAACGATGCCGTTCCGGGCACGCGCGCAGTTCGTCGGCGCCCATCCAGACGGTGCGCACGATGCCGGTGTCGAGCTGGCGGCCGGCGTCGAGCGAGCCGAGGTCGCCGGTAAAGGCAAAGCGCACGTAGGTCACGTCGCCGCCGGTGCGCGACGACAGCGAACGACCCATGTAGCAGCCCAGCAGCGCGCGCGGCTCGAAGGTGTGGGCGGTTTCTTCCAGGGTTTCGCGGATCACGGCGCGGATCAGGCTTTCGCCAGGATCCAGGTGCCCGGCGGGCTGGTTCAGGCGCAGCCCGTCTGCGGTTTCCTCTTCCACCAGCAGGAACCGGCCGCCGCGTTCGATCACGGCGGCAACGGTCACGCTGGCATTCCAGTTACTTGACATGATGCTCAATTTTTAGGCAATCCCGGATTCTACCGGTTGCGGGCCCATCGTGCAGCGCCGCGGGAGCACCGGCGCCCTCTCGTTCCAGGCCCGGCAATAGCCGACCAGCCGGTCACCATTGCAAGTCAGATTCCTGTAAGCTGCGGAAAAATTGTGCGCTGCGGCTTAACCCGGTCCGGCGGCGCGCACGGGCCAGACGTCGGTCCGTCCAACCAGACAAGACGCCAGCTAAAGGAGAAATTGACGATGTACATCGGCATCCCGCAGGAGACGCGGGCCGGCGAGACTCGCGTCGCCGCCACCCCGGAGACCGTCAAGAAATACGTCGCCCAGGGCCACAAGGTGGTGGTACAGGCCGGTGCCGGCCTGAACGCCAGCCAGCCCGACGGCGCGTATGAGGCGGTCGGCGCCACCATCGGCAGCGCCGCCGACGCGCTCGGCGCGCAACTGGTGCTGAAGGTGCGCGCGCCCGATGCCGCCGAACTGGCGCAAATGAAGCCCGGCGCGGTGCTGGTGGGCATGCTCAATCCCTTCGATGCCGAGAACAACGCGCGCATGTCGGCCGCCAATATCACCGCCTTCGCGCTCGAAGCCGCGCCGCGCACCACGCGCGCGCAGAGCATGGACGTGCTGTCGTCGCAGGCCAATATCGCTGGCTACAAGGCCGTGCTGGTGGCCGCGCACCACTACCAGCGCTTCATGCCGATGCTGATGACCGCCGCCGGCACCGTCAAGGCCGCGCGCGTGCTGATCCTGGGCGCGGGCGTGGCCGGCCTGCAGGCGATCGCCACCGCCAAGCGCCTGGGCGCGGTGATCGAAGCCTCGGACGTGCGTCCCGCGGTCAAGGAGCAGATCGAATCGCTCGGCGCCAAGTTCCTCGACGTGCCGTTCCTGACCGACGAAGAGCGCGAGATCGCGCAGGGCGTGGGCGGCTACGCTCGCCCGATGCCGCCGGACTGGATGAAGCGCCAGGCCGAGCTGGTGCACCAGCGTGCGATCCAGGCCGACATCGTCATCACCACCGCGCTGATCCCCGGCCGCAAGGCGCCGGTGCTGCTGCAGGAAGCGACCGTGGCGCAGATGAAGCCGGGTTCGGTGGTGGTCGACCTGGCCGCCGCGCAGGGCGGCAACTGCCCGCTGACGGTGGCCGACCAGGTGGTCAACCACAACGGCGTGATCCTGATCGGCCATACCAACCTGGCCAGCATGGTCGCAGCCGACGCCTCGGCGCTCTATGCCCGCAACGTGCTGGACTTCCTCAAGCTGGTCGTCGACAAGGACGGCCAGTTCACGCTCAACCTCGAAGACGACATCGTCGCCGCCTGCCTGATGTGCAGGGACGGCCAGGTCGTGCGCGAGGCGGCGTAACTCCAACGGGCGCAGCGCGCCCACCGCTTTCGCTTCAGATATAAGGACGTATCACCCATGCAACGCATCATGCTCCGCGCCAAGCTCCACCGCGTCACCGTGACGCAGGCGGACCTCAACTACGAGGGTTCGTGCGGCATCGACCAGGACCTGCTGGACGCTGCCGACATGAAGGAGTTCGAGAAGATCGAGCTGTACAACGTCAACAACGGCGAGCGCTTCTCCACCTACATCATCAAGGGCGAGCGCGGCAGCGGCGAGATCTCGCTGAATGGCGCCGCCGCGCGCCGTGCGCATCTGGGCGACCAGCTGATCATCTGCACCTATGCGCCGATGACGGACGAGGAAATCGCCACGTACAAGCCCAAGGTCATCCTGGTGAACGAGAAGAACGGTATCAAGGAAATCAAGAAGGTTTGAGTAT
>JABFVP010000023.1 GCA_013362725.1 Cupriavidus sp. | reverse complement strand
GCCGTCGGCGAACAGCTCGTGCGCGCGGTGCGGGCAGACGTTGTAGAAGGCGCGCAGCACGCCGTCGCGGCCGCGCACCACGAAGATGTTCTCGCCTGCCACCTGGGCGGTGGCGTACTGGTTGTTCTCGGCCACCTGGCTCTTGTGCATCACGCACACCCAGCTGCGCGCGAAGATGGTCTTCTTCTCCTGCTCGAAGACTTCTTGCGAGGTGTAGTAGTGGGCTGGCAGCGTGTAGGCGAGCGGCGGCGTGGTGCAGACGGGGGCGGCGGTCTCTTGCATTGGGGTGTCTCCTCGTTGGTGTCGGTGCTTTATGAATTCACTGAAAGTAAATTAAATTACCGTTAGTGATGTGAAGAGAAGTCTAGTGAGGCGGGCTGGGTTGTTGCAATTCAAAAAAGCGATGAAATCCATCATATGAATAAATGTCGGCTATCGATTCGCGCGTAATCCGGGGATGGTGTAAGGTTCGAGTTACTCAATTCACCATCGGTTGAAAAAAGCGGAGGGTCGCCCATGACCGAAGACACTTTTGCCACGCGCCTGAAGGGGGTGCTGGAAGGCAAAAGGATCATGCTCAAGCAGGTCGCCGAGGCCCTGTCGGTGTCGCCATCGGCCGTGCACAAGTGGACGCGCGGCGGCGAGATCGAGTACGAACGCCTGCTGGCGCTGGCACGCTACCTGGGGGTCAACTGGCTGTGGCTGCGCTATGGCGAGCAGGCCATTGCCGACCTCGAGGCCAGCACCGCGTCCGACCCGCATATCAAGGAACTGCGCCAGAAGCACCTCGCCGAGATCATGGAAAGCGAGGCACGGATGAAGTTTGCGCAGGAGGTCTCGGGCATCGTCACCTGGGAATGGAACGTGCTGACCGATGGCCTGACCTATTCCTCCAACGACGTCTCGCTGTTCGGCCGCCATATCCGCAACATGGACGATTTCTGGGCCTGCGTGCATCCCGGCGACGTGGCGCGGCTGAAGGAGGTGCTGGCGCGCACGCTGGGCGCGCAGGAGATGCACGAGTGGGAATTCCGCGTGGTGCATCAGGACGACACGCGCTGGATCTCGTCGCGGGCCACGCTGGTGCGCGATTTCGACCAGCGCCCGGTCAAGATGATCGGCGTCAGTCTCGACATCACCGAGCGCCGCCGCGCCGAGGCCGCGCTGCGCCAGAGCGAGGCGCTGCTGGCCAAGGCGCAGCAGATTGCCCACCTGGGCGGCTGGTACTGGAACATCCAGACCGACGACTGCGCCTGGACCGACGAGGCCTACCGCATCTTCGGCTGGGCCCCGCAGGCGTTCAAGGTGACCATGGAACGCTACCTGGCGTCGATCGTCGAGGAAGACCGCCCGCGCGTGCAGGCCGCGATCCGCGCCGCCATCGTCGACAAGGCGCCGTATCGCGTCGACTACCGCATCCAGCTGCCGGACGGCAGCCATCGCGACATCCATGAGGAAGGCGAGGTCACGCTGGACGAGCACGGCAACGCGCTGACGATGGTGGGGGCGTCGCAGGACGTTACGCCCGGATAGGGCTGGTAGCGCAGGCTGGCCGGGCAGCGGCCGCGGTAATTGAAGGGCGGCGTTTGCCGCCCTTTTTTGTTTGGGCGGGACGTTACCGTCACCTGGGTTTCATGAAAATATCGTTTGTTTCAGTGTAAACCATGCTGGAACGTTTGTTTCATATCGGGCTATGATGGCATCTCCTGGCGCCGGCCCCGCGCGCCTGTCCACGGAGGAGAAAACCATCATGTCCCTGGCCAAGCCCGCCATGCCGCAGTCGCCCGCCCATGCCGGCGCGCTGCCGGATGCCGCCGATACCGCGTTCGCCAAGGTCACGCGCCGCATCGTGCCGTTTATCGTGCTGTGCTACTTCTTCAGCTACCTCGACCGGGTCAACGTCGGCTTTGCCAAGCTGCAGATGCAGCAGGCGCTCGGGCTCAGCGACGTGGTCTATGGCCTTGGTGCGGGCATCTTCTTCTGGGGCTACATGCTGTGCCAGGTGCCCTGCAGCCTGCTGATCTACCGCTTCGGCATGCGCCGCTGCATGGCGGGCATCATGATCCTGTGGGGGCTGGTGTCGGCCGCCACCATGTTGGTGAGCACGCCGGTGGAGTTCTACGCCGCGCGCTTCCTGCTGGGCGTGACCGAGGCCGGCTTCTTCCCGGCCGCGGTGATGTACCTGAACAAGTGGTACCCGGCCGACCGCCAGTCGCGCATCATGTCGATCCTGTTCCTGGCGATGCCGCTGGGCATGGTGCTGGGCGGGCCGATATCCGGCGCGCTGATGTCGGCCACGCATGACCTGCACGGGCTCGACGGCTGGCAATGGATGTTCCTGATCGAGGCGCTGCCGGCCATCCTGCTGGGCCTGCTGCTGTTGCGCATGCTGCCGGAAGCGCCGGAGCGCGCGCCGTGGCTGACGCCGGCCGAAGCCGCCACCATCACCCGCACGCTCGGCACCGAGAACGCGAAGAAGAACACCCGCTTTATCGCCGCGCTGAAGTCGCCGATCCTGTGGGTGCTGATGGCGATCTGCCTGCTCTTCAATATCGGCAACTACGGGCTGGTGTTCTGGCTGCCCACCATCATCCAGTCGACCGGGATGTCGTCGCCGCTGGAGATCGCCATGCTGACCGCGATCCCGTATGCCGTGGCCTGCGTGGTGATGAACCTCAACGCCGCGCATGCCGAGCGCACCGGCGAGCGCCGCCTGCATGCCGCGCTGCCGCTGCTGGTGGCAGCGGTGGGGATGTGGGCCAGCACGCTGTTCCCGCACAACACGGTGCTGGCGATGGTGTTCCTGACCATCGGCATTTCGGGTCTGATGGCGACGCTGTCGATGTTCTGGAGCCTGCCGGGCCGCGTGCTGGCCGGCACCGCCGCGGCCGGCGGCATCGCCATGATCAACAGCGCCGCCAGCCTGGCCGGCCTGATCGGCCCGGTACTGATGGGCGGAATCAAGCAGAGCACTGGCAGCATCTCGCTCGGCGTGCTGGCGCTGGCCGGGCTGATGCTGGCCGCGGCGGTGCTGCTGCTGGCGATCCCGCGCCAGCTGATGCAATCGCGGGGCTGAACCATGGTGCAAGCTCATGGCGATGATCCGGCCCGCCTGGTAGCGCAAGCCGCGGCGCCGCTGCAATTACCGGTTGCGCCGCACGACTGCGAACAGGCCGCCGCGCTGCTGGCCGGCATGGCGGCGATGGTGGCACGCTTGCGCGAGGCGCTGGCGCAAGAAGGGGGCCAACATGACCGTTGACAACATGACCGCTGCCGCCATGGCGGCGCAAGTGCGCAGCGGCGCGCGCCCCGCCGTCGAACTGGTGCGCGACGCCTTGCAGCGCGCCGAAGCCGCGGCGCCGCTCAATGCCTGCTCGGCGCTGCTGGCGCACCGCGCACTGGCGC
>JABFVP010000618.1 GCA_013362725.1 Cupriavidus sp. | reverse complement strand
ACAGGCGTCGCGACAAGGCAACTGAGGCGGGAGCAGACATAGCAAGGTCAATCGCGAGCCAAGGGCGCTGCGTCAGCTTAGCAAGGTGCGAAAGAAATGCCAGCCTTTTTGTGTGTGGCAGGTAACGGATGACTTATCGGACCGGCTGCTTTAGACCTGCCTCGGGATGACCGCGGGACTTCATCCGTTGTCCGAGAAGGGTCGATGGGAGACAACCAAGTTACTCGATGACCCGGTCAGCCCTCTTCAGTAAATCGGGATTGATCGTCAATCCAAGCTCGCGAGCGGTCCTGAGGTTGATAGCGAGCTCGCGACGTGAGACGAGGGCCACCATAGGCAACCATGACGTCGACACCTTTACCGACCAGTTCAACGGCTAGCTCGGGCAGGCGCTCGAGCATCCCTTCGGCAAAGCGCGCGTCATAAATGACATCGGAGCCTTCGACATATCCGAGTTGCGCCAGGCCATGGCGAAGTCCTTCGAGTACCGGATTGGGCTTTCCGTCGACGACGGCCGACCCGTTAAATAGCGCACCAAGCCAGAAAGGCTTCCGAAGTTGCTGGGCGAGCGTTACGCCCTGGCTGGCAAGCAACGCGGCGGCTGATGCTGCGGCCGCTGCGAGGATAGTGCGCCTGTCCATGCGTATCTCCTCTTCTTGCTTTCCTTTGATTTCGGCGCGAGAAAGCAGGGGCGCATAGCGAGAATCGGATGTTCATGCCAGATCCCCTTGTCTTGATACGCTGCCTCGATACAGAGATATGTGCGGATTCCCACGTACTGACACGGCCATTCATATCAGGACGACCTTGGTCGGGCCGCTGCCCTGAGCGCTGCTTCGCGGGCAAAAGCAACGATTTGCGCACCACCAACAACGAGAAGGAACTCCGGGGGTCCGGTTGGAGCAAAGCGGCCGACCGCCAACTGGCCTTTTCCAGCGTATGTCGGAGCCCGTTTTTCGCTGGAAGAGATTGCGCAGGCGCATGAGGCCGTCGAAGGCGGAAAGCTTGTTGGGAATGTGATACTGGATCTTCCCTGAAGGACGTGGAGAGCCTCCAGCAGATTGCCCCTTATCCAGTAACCCTCCGCAGGCATTCCAAAAACCACTGCGCCAGCGCCGGAACCGGCCGCTGCGGATTGAACAGGATGTGGCTCTCGAAAGCGATGACCGGCTCGAACGGGATCGCCTTGACACCCGCCGGCTTCAGGCTGCGCACCACCAGCGGGTTGACCACGCTCACCCCCAGCCCCATGCCCACCATCGTGCAGATGGTGGCCGCATAAGGCGTCTCAAGCGTCAGCACGCGCCGGTCATCCGGCATGAACGCGGCGTCGACCGTGGCGCGGGTGCCGTCTCCATGCGTGAGCGAGATAAAGCGCTCGCCATCGAGGTCGCTGGCGCGGATGCGGCGCTTGCGCGCCAGCCGGTGCGTCGCCGGCACGATGCACACGCCATCCTCGCGGCGCAGCAACTTGCTGCGGGTGCCGGTGGTATCGGCCATGTAAGACACCAGCCCGATATCGCAGAAGCGCGCCGCGGTCCATTTGGCCACCGTGGGCGAATCGTTCGTATGCACGGCGATCGGCACGTCCGGATAGCGCTCGCGAAAGGCCAGGATGGCCTGCGGCATCACGCTCATCGCGATCGACGGCACGGTGCCGATGCGCAGCGTGCCCACGCCGGATTCACGGATCGACCGGGCCGACGCGCGCAGGCTGTCGAGGCCGACGAAGGAGCGCTCCACATCGAAAAACAAGGCCTCGGCTTCGTCGGTCGGCGCGAGCCGGTTGCCGACGCGCTCGAACAGCCGCAAGCCCGTGTCGCGTTCCAGTTGCCCGATCACGCGACTGATGTTGGGCTGCGAGGTATGGAGCTGCGCGGCGGCTTCGGTCATCGAGCGCGTCAGCATGACGGCCCGGAACGCTTCGATCTGCTTGTAGTTCATGGCTGGCGACGGGTGGGTTCAGCGGCGTGTGCGCAGCATATCAAATCGGTATGGGAACGACCAAAATACTGATTTGACGATATAGACAGCGGATTTCCATACTGGCTCCATCGTTTCGGAGATCACAGAGCATGGAATCCAAAGTCAGCCGACGCCTGACCCAGCCCACCGCCGCCGAGGTATGCGAGCACATCTACCTGCCCCGCCTGATGCGCGAATTCGGCAGCGGCTTTCGCTACCTGACCGATATCAACCAGGCCCACCTGCTGATGCTGCATGGCACCGGGCTGGTCCCGGCGGACGTGGCCGCGGTGCTGGCGCAGTCCCTGCTGCGCATCGAAGCCGAAGGTCCTGCCGCCGTGCCGCTGGATCCTGCGCGCGAGGACGCCTACTTCAACTACGAAGCGCACCTGATGCAGATGGCCGGTGCCGACGCCGGCGGCAGGCTGCATGTCGCGCGCAGCCGCAACGACATCCTGGCCACGCATGACCGCTTGCGTGCACGCGACCTGGCGCTGGATATCCTGGAAGCGATGCTGGCGGTGCGAACCGCAGCGCTGGAGCAGGCCGACGCCCATGCCGCGGTGGTCATGCCCGGCTATACGCACCTGCAGGCCGCTCAGCCGATCACTTATGGCTACTACCTCTGCGGCTTTGCCGAGTCGCTCGGCCGCGATATCGCGCGCATGGAGCAGGCGCTGGCGCGTTTGGATGCGTGCCCGCTCGGCGCCGGCGCACTGGCGGGCACCGCGTTCCCGATCGACCGCGCGGCGACGGCGCACTGGCTGGGGTTCTCCACCCATGCGCCGAATTCGCTCGACGCCGTGGCGTCGCGCGACTTTGCCTGGGAGATGCTGGCGGCGATCACCATCGGCGCGGTGAGCTGGGGCCGCGTGGCACAGGACCTGTACGTCTGGGCCACGCCCGAGTTCGGGCTGATCGATTTCCCCGACAGCGTCGCGGGCACCTCCAGCATCATGCCGCAGAAGAAGAACCCGGTCGTGCTGGAATACCTGAAGGGCAAGGGCGGCCACATGATCGGCCTGCTGACCGGCGCGCTGGCGGCGCTCAAGGGCAGCCATTTCACGCACTCGGGCGACGGCAACCGCGAGAGCATGCGCGGCTTCTGGGAGGCCGGCGACGAATGCCTGCGCTGCCTGTCGCTGCTGCGGCTGGTGATCGCCAACGCCACGCCGCAACGCGCCGGCATGCTGGCGCGCGCGCGCCGCGATTTCTCCACCGCGACCGACCTGGCCGATGCGCTGGTGCGCGAGGCCGGCATGTCGTTTCGCCAGGCGCATCACATCGTCGGCGCCGTGGTGCGCGACGCGCTCGACCAGCACCTGCCCGCCGACGAGATCAGCGCCGACATGGTCGATGCCGCCGCGATGCGCGTCGCCGGCCGCGCGGCCGGCCTGGATGCCGCCGCGGTCGCGCGCTGCCTCGATCCCGAACAAAGCGTCGC
>JABFVP010000171.1 GCA_013362725.1 Cupriavidus sp. | reverse complement strand
GGGCGCCGCGGCCTGCAGTTCGCGCTGCAGGGCCTCGCCCTCGAGCCGGCGGCCGGCCACCAGCACCGCGATGCGCGCGGTCACGTTTTCCAGCTCGCGGATATTGCCTGGCCAGCGGTAGCGCGCCAGCCGCGCGCGCGCGGCCGCGGGCAGGCGCTGCGGGCGTTCCAGTCCCAGTCGGTCCTGCGCGCGGCGGTACAGCAGCTCGGCCAGCTCCGGCAGGTCTTCGGCGCGCTCGCGCAGCGGCGGCATGGCGATGCGCAGGATGTTGAGGCGGTAATACAGGTCCTGGCGGAAGCTGCCGTCGCGCACCATCGCGGCCAGGTCGCGATGGGTGGCGGCGATCACGCGCACGTTCACCGGCACCGCGTCGAGCCCGCCGATGGGCAGCACCTGCTTTTCCTGCAGCACGCGCAGCAGGCGCGTCTGCAGCGCGGGCGGCATGTCGCCGACCTCGTCGAGAAACAGCGTGCCGTTGTGGGCAGACTCGAACAGACCGGCCTTGCCGCCGCGGCGCGCGCCGGTGAAGGCGCCTTCTTCATAGCCGAACAGCTCGCTTTCCAGCAGCGCCTCGGGGAAGGCGGCGCAGTTGACCGCGACGAACGGGAACGCGCGGCGCGGGCTGGCATCGTGCATGCCTTGCGCCAGCACCTCCTTGCCGGTGCCGCTCTCGCCGCCGATCAGCACGGTCGAGTCCACCACGGCGTAGCGCCGCGCCAGTTCGCGCAGCGCCGTCATCGCCGCCGAGGTGCCGGCCAGGTCGTCGAGGCTGTAGCGCACCGCCGCCGGCCGCGCGCGGCTGCGCGAGCGCAGGTTGCGGTCGACGCGCTGGATCGCGCTGGCGTCCTGGATGGTCAGCACCGCGCCGGTGGTGCCCGCCTCGCCCAGGATCGGAATGCGGTTGACCACCACCATCTTGTCGCCCAGCTTGTGAATCGCCTCGAGCTCCTTGTCGCCGCTCTGCATCACGCCTTCCAGCGCCAGGCTGGGCGCCAGCGTCTGCAGCTTGCGCCCTACCGCGGCCGCGGCCGAGGTGCCGAGGAAGCGCTCCATCGCCGGGTTGAACGACTGGATCCGCCCCTGCGCATCGACCGCCGCCACGCCCTCGTTCAGGTGCGCCAGGATGGTGTTGACGTAGTCGCGCCGGGTGGCCTCGATGCGGCGCAGGCGCGCCGCCTCGATCGCGTCTTCCAGCGCCATGCGCACCGAGTTGCCGGAGTACAGGAACACCCCGGTCAGGCCATGGCGGTCGGCCAGGTCGGTCACCAGGCCGGGGCCCACCACCACCTGGATGCCCTCCTGCTTGAGCGCCTTCACGCGCGCCACGGCGTCGTCCTCGGTCAGGTAGGTGTAGGCCGGCACCGACAGCGAGAACGCGCGCACGAATTCGTCGACCTCGGCATAGGTTGCCGCGTGCGTGACCAGCGCCACGCGCGGCGAGATCCGCCGCGCCGTCGCCAGTGCGCTCATCACGTCGAAGCCGGTGACCTTGACCAGCACCACCGGCACGTCGACATGCTGGCGCAGGTAGGCGCCGTTGGAGCCGCCGGCGACGACCACGTCGAGCCGGCCCTCGCGCGCCTCGCGCGATACCGCGCTGGCGGCGGCCTCGAAACCCTTGCCGACGATGCGGAATTCGGCGCGGTCGGCATAGGCAGGAATCAGGTCGGCAAAGGCGCGCGCGAGGCGGCTGATGCCGATCGCCCAGATGCGCGGGCGGCCTTGCGTGGAAACGGGCGGAGCCATGATGCGGTGCGGAAGGAAAGTGGGATGAAAGGCGAGCGGAACGGGCGTACAGTGGTGGCACATTGTCCGCTACGCGGCCAGGGATTTCAACTTTGAATTCCAAAACACAAATTTTGGATTTCAAATGTGCCTCAAGCCCGGCATGGCGGCTTCGATGAAACCTGCCAGTCTTCCTGCCAGCCCAATATCGACAAGGGATTCGGGGTTTCCCTGCCGCTTTCGCAAGGCCTGGCACAGGCTTTGCAGTATCCGGCTTGTCCTGTTCACCAACGCATACGCCATGACCTACTCCGCTTCCGACCTCGCGCGCTCCGCCGGCGCCCGTTTCCGCCAGGCGCTGGCCGACGAACATCCGTTGCAGGTGGTTGGCGCCATCAACGCCAACCATGCGCTGCTGGCCAAGCGCGCCGGCTATCGCGCCATCTACCTGTCAGGCGGCGGCGTCGCGGCCGGCTCGCTGGGCCTGCCGGACCTGGGCATCTCGAACCTGGACGACGTGCTGACCGACATCCGCCGCATTACCGACGTGTGCGACACGCCGCTGCTGGTCGACGTCGACACCGGCTTCGGCGCCTCGGCCTTCAACGTGGCCCGCACTACCAAATCCCTGATCAAGTTCGGCGCCGCGGCCATGCATATCGAGGACCAGGTCGGCGCCAAGCGCTGCGGCCACCGTCCCAACAAGGAAATCGTCACCCAGGGCGAAATGGTCGACCGCATCAAGGCCGCGGTTGACGCCCGCACCGACGACAACTTCGTCATCATGGCCCGCACCGACGCGCTCGCCGTGGAAGGCCTGGACAGCGCCATCGAGCGCGCGGTGGCCTGCGTCGAAGCCGGCGCCGACGCCATCTTCCCGGAAGCCATGACCGACCTCGCCATGTATCGCAAGTTCGTCGACGCGGTGAAGGTGCCGGTGCTGGCCAACATTACCGAATTCGGCGCCACGCCGCTGTTCACCACCGAGGAACTGGGCGGCGCCGGCGTGTCGATGGTGCTGTACCCGCTGTCGGCCTTCCGCGCCATGAACAAGGCCGCGGAAAATGTCTACGCGGCGATCCGCCGCGACGGCACGCAGAAGAACGTGGTCGATACCATGCAGACCCGCGCCGAGCTTTACGAGAGCATCGGCTACCATGCCTTCGAGCAGAAGCTCGACGCCCTGTTCGCGCAAGGCAAGGGCAAGTAAGCGACCAGACTCAGCGCGGCCGGGCCGGGGCTATCCCCTTCCCGGCCGCTTGCACGACCACAGACAGGCAACACCAGGCATCACACCAAGGAGACCCAGATGTCCGAAGCGCAACCGCTCGTCACTCCCAAGCCCAAGAAATCCGTCGCGCTGTCGGGCGTGACCGCCGGCAACACCGCGCTGTGCACCGTCGGCCGTACCGGCAACGACCTGCACTACCGCGGCTACGACATCCTCGATATCGCCGAGACCTGCGAGTTCGAGGAAATCGCCCACCTGCTGGTGCACGGCAAGCTGCCGACCAAGTCCGAGCTGGCCGCCTACAAGGCCAAGCTGAAGTCGCTGCGCGGCCTGCCCGCCAACGTCAAGGCGGCGCTGGAATGGGTCCCCGCCAGCGCGCATCCGATGGACGTGATGCGCACCGGCGTGTCGGTGCTGGGCACGGTGCTGCCGGAGAAGGAGGACCACAACACCCC
>JABFVP010000131.1 GCA_013362725.1 Cupriavidus sp. | reverse complement strand
AGAAGGCGCGCCGGGTGCAGGCGGACTTGTTCGTGTCGATCCACGCCGACGCCTTCCTGTCGCCCGAGGCGCGCGGCGCGTCGGTGTTCGCGCTGTCCGAGCGCGGTGCGTCCAGTACCGCGGCGCGCTGGCTGGCCAACAAGGAAAACGCCTCCGACCTGATCGGCGGCGCCAACATGGGCAACAAGGATGCGCAGGTGGCGCGCGTGCTGCTGGACCTGTCGACCACCGCGCAGATCAACGACAGCCTGCTGGTGGGCAAGGCCGTGCTGGGCGAGATCGGCGGCATCAACAAGCTGCACAAGGGCAGCGTCGAACAGGCCGGGTTTGCCGTGCTGAAGGCGCCGGACATCCCGTCGATCCTGATCGAGACCGCCTTCATCAGCAACCCGGAAGAAGAGCGCAAGCTCAACGACAACGCGCACCAGGAGCAGCTGGCCAATGCCATCCTGAAGGGCATCCGCTCGTACTTCGCGCGCAATCCGCCGCTGTCGAAGAATCCGTCGGTGTGATCCGCTGCGTGGGCGGCAGGCGCAAAAAAACCGGGGCATGCCCCGGTTTATTCATGGCGCCGTGCTTCAGGCGCGCGCCGTGGCCTGGTCCTCCAGCAGCGCATCGCGGTTGGCATAGCGCGACGCGATCACCGAGCAGACGATCAGCTGCAACTGGTGATAGACCATCAGCGGCAGCACCAGCAGGCCCAGCGCCGGATGGCCGGCAAACAGGATCTTGGCCATCGGGATGCCGTTGGCCAGGCTCTTCTTCGAGCCGCAGAACACCGCGGTGATCTCGTCCTCGACCGAAAAGCCCAGCCGGCGCGCGGTCAGCGTGGTGAAGCCCAGCACCACGAACAGCAGCACCGCGGCGATGCCCATCACCGCGCCGATGGTCTGCCACTGGTACTGGTGCCACAGGCCTTCGGCGGTGGCATCACAGAACGACGAATAGACGATCAGCACGATCACGCCGCGGTCGATCTTGTTGGTGATGTGCTTCTTCTTGGCGAGCCAGCTGCCGATCAGCGGGCGCAGCAGCTGCCCCAGCGCGAACGGTAGCAGCAGCTGCAGCGCCACGCCGGTCAGCGCCTTGCCCAGTGGCATCGACGCGCCGCTGGCGCTGATCACCAGCCCCATCAGCAGCGGCGTCACCAGCATGCCGATCAGGCCCGAAATGGTGGCGTTGAAGATCGCGCCCGAGACATTGCCGCGCGCCATCGAGGTCATGGCCACCGACGACGACACCGTGGACGGCAGCGCGCACAGGAAGAACACGCCCAGCAGCAGGTCGGCCGGCAGCGTATTGCGCAGCGACAGCATCAGCAGCGCGCCCACCACCGGGAACACCACGTAAGTGAAGACCTGCACGAACACATGCAGGCGCCAGTGCTTGGCCCCGGCCACCAGCTTGTCGCGCGACAGCGCCGCGCCGTGCAGGAAAAACACCAGCGCCACGCCCAGGCTGGTGACCACGCCGAGGTGCAGCGGGCCGTCGCCGGTGCCGAGCTCGGGCGCGGCCAGCGCGATCGCGATGGCGGTCAGCATGACGAGCACGAAGCCGTCGATCAGGTCATAGAGCTTCTTGAGATTGCGGACAATACGGGACATGACTGCGGGTGAAATCCTGCGGTGTTAGGGTTTTGCCTAGTATTGGACGCCAGCCGGGTCTAGAATGCAAATTCATTTATAGAATCTATTTATCCGGTTGTTGCATGAATTACACATTGCGCCAGTTGCGCGTGTTCCTGGCCGTGGCCAGCAGCGGCGGCTTCAGCCGGGCCGCGGACGCCGTCGGACTGACCCAGCCGGCCGTCAGCCGCGGCGTCGCCGAGCTGGAAGATGCGCTCGGCGTGCGCCTGCTGGACCGCACCACGCGCGAAGTGGTACTGACCGAAGCTGGCCATGCGCTGGCCCCGGCGCTGGAGCGGCTGCTCGGGCAACTTGACGACACCCTCGAAGAAACGCGGCAGCTTGGTGAGCGCTATCGCGGTCGCGTAGTGATAGCCGGCGCGCCGACCATTTCCGCCCGGCTGATGCCGCTCTATGTGGCCGCCTGCGCCGCGCAATATCCGGAAATCCGCCTGACCGTGCGCGACAACGTCCAGGCCGACGGGCTGGAGCAGGTCCGCGCCGGCGCGGTGGACTTCGGCGTGCTGATCGACCCGCTGGTGCGCGACGGGCTGCTGGTCGAACCGGTCGCGACCGACCCGTTCTGCTTCGTATGCCGGCGCGACCATCCGCTGGCGCAGGCAGAATCGGTGCCATGGTCGGCGCTGCATGGGATGCGGCTGGTGCTGCTGGACTTTGCCTCGGGCAGCCGGCCCCTGATCGACCGCGTGTTCGGCCGCCATGGCGTGGTGCCGCGGGTGGTGCAGGAGCTGGGCCATTCGGCCAGCGTGTTCGGCATGGTCGAGGCCGGCATCGGCGCGTCGGTGCTGCCGTCGTTCTCGCTGCCGCTGCCGGCGGCGTCGCCGCTGGTGTGGCGCCCGCTGGTGCCGTGCGAGGAACGCAGCATCGTCATGGTGCGGCGCGAGGACCGCTCCTTGTCGCCGGCCGCGGCCGCGGTGTGGGACCTGGTACGGCGCCAGACGGTGCGGGCCGAGGCGCCGACGATCAGCGCCGCGGCCTGAGCAGGCTCGCTCCCGTCAGCGCGCGGTGACCATCACCGCTTCCAGCTCGAAGCTGCCGTCTGCCTGCACGCGATAGTGCTCGCGCACTTCCGCTGGCGCCACCTGCCACAGGTGCCGGATCGCGTCCACCGCCACCGCCGGCGTGCGCATGCGCTGCACCCAGCTGTCGAATTCAATGCCGATGCGCCAGGTTTCCGATACGGCAATCGCATCCGCGGCAAATCCCGCGGCTTCGAACATCGCGCACCAGCCCGCCGGGGTGTAGTCGCGCACGTGCGAGGGGTCGCGCAGCAGCTCGACCGATTGCAGCCAGGTATCGCGCAGCGGGTCCGGCGCGCCGGCGATGTCGATCATCACCACCTTGCCGCCGGGCTTGAGCACGCGGCGGATCTCGGCCAGCGCGGCCGGCACGTCGCGCCAGTGGTGCGCGCTCATGCGCGACACCACCGCGCAGAAGCTGGCATCGTCGAACGGCAGTTGCTCGGCCGCGCCCTGGCGGGTGCGCAGGTTGGCCAGGCCGCGCTCGCGCGCGGCGGCCTCGACCACGGCCAGCATGTCGGCCGACAGGTCGTAGGCGGTGACCTCGCCCGCCACCGCGGCGGCGGCAAAGCTGGCGTGGCCGGCGCCGCAGCCCAGGTCGAGCACGCGGCTGCGCGCGCGGTTGGCCGCCGGAATCAGCGCGGCCAGTTCGTCCTTCAGTTGCTGCAGGTCCGCGCCGCTGGCGTGGACCGCGCTGGTGAGATAGGCGCTGGCGGTGGCGCCGAACTGCGCGGCGACGAGTTCGTG
>JABFVP010000068.1 GCA_013362725.1 Cupriavidus sp. | reverse complement strand
CGAGCATGGCGCGCGCCTCGGCGGCGAGCAGGCTTTCCCATCCGGCGGCAGCCTGTGCGTGCTGCGGCGCGTGGGCCACCGCTGCGGCAGGCGCGGCGCGGACCACCGTGGCCGTGTCGGCCTCCGCCATCGGCACCGCAAACCCGCCATAGTCGGCCAGGTCCTGGGCGCCTTCATATTCGGCCACGCGCAGGTCGGGCGCGCGCTCCGGCCGCGGCGCATTGACCGGCTCGCTGGTGCCCGCTTCCAGCATTTCGCGCGGCAGGTCCTTGACCTCGATGGTCTGTGCCGGCGCCATCACGGTGAGCCAGTTGCACAGGTTTTCCAGCTGGCGCACGTTGCCCGGGAACGGCAGCGTGCTGACATAGGCCAGCGCCTCGTCCGACATGCGCTTGGGCTCGACGCCAAGCTCCTTGGCGCTCTTCTGCAGGAAATGGCGCGCCAGCAGCGTGATGTCTTCCGGCCGCTCGCGCAGCGGCGGCAGGCGCAGCCGGATCACGTTCAGGCGGTGGAACAAGTCCTCGCGGAACAGCCCTTCCTTGACGCGCAGCTCCAGGTTCTGGTGCGTGGCGGCAATCACGCGCACATTGGCGCGCAACGGGTTGTGGCCGCCGACGCGATAGAAGTTGCCGTCGGACAGCACGCGCAGCAGCCGCGTCTGCAAGTCGAACGGCATGTCGCCGATTTCGTCGAGAAACAGCGTGCCGCCCTCGGCCTGCTCGAAGCGTCCGCGCCGCATGGTCTGCGCACCGGTAAAGGCGCCCCGCTCGTGGCCGAACAGTTCGGACTCGAGCAGGTCCTTGGGTATCGCCGCGGTATTGAGCGCGATGAACGGGCCGTTGGCGCGCGGGCTGTGCTTGTGCAGCGCGCGTGCGACCAGCTCCTTGCCGGTGCCGGACTCGCCGGTGATCATCACCGTGACGTTCGACTGCGACAGCCGGCCGATGGCGCGGAACACATCCTGCATCGCCGGCGCCTGGCCGAGGATCTCGGGCGCGTCGACCAGGCGGTCGTCCATTTCTTCCTCGCGCAGGCTTTCTTCCAGCGCGCGGCGGATCAGTTCGACCGCCTTGTCGACATCGAAGGGCTTGGCCAGGTATTCGAAGGCGCCGCCCTGGAACGCCGCCACCGCGCTGTCCAGGTCCGAATACGCCGTCATCACGATGACCGGCAGGCCCGGATGCCGCGTCTTGATCGCCTGCAGCAGGTCAAGGCCGGAACCGCCGGGCATGCGGATATCCGATATCAGCACCTGCGGCTGGTCTTCTTCCAGCGCGGCCAGCGCGTCCCGCACATTGGTGAAGCTGCGCGAGAGCAGGCTTTCACGGGCGAGGGCCTTTTCCAGGACCCAGCGGATTGATTGATCGTCGTCGACTATCCAGATCGGCTTCATGTGCGTCGCTTGTCTGCTCGGTGTCAGTTGGTCTTCCGCATGCCCTGGCCACGTCGGTGCACGCGCTTGCGGACGCCGGCAAAAGGCTAGTGCAGCGGCAGCAGGATACGGAAGTCGGTACAGCCCGGCCTGCTCTCGCATTCGATCAAGCCCTCGTGCTGCTGCACGAAGGTTTGAGCGAGTGTGAGACCCAGTCCGCTGCCGCCATCCCTGCCCGATACCAGCGGATAGAAGATGCGTTCGCGGATGTCTTCGGGGATGCCCGGGCCGTTGTCGATCACATGCAAGTCCAATGCCAGCTTGAACAGGCGCTTGGCAATGGTGACCTGGCGCGCGATGCGCGTGCGCAGCACGATCTGCGCGTCGCCGCGCGCGATGCGCTCGGCCAGCGCCTGCGCGGCGTTGTGGACGATGTTGAGCACAGCCTGGATCAGCTGCTCCATGTCGCCCTGCAATTCGGGCAGGCTGGCATCGTAATCGCGCACGATCTCGAGCCCGTTGGGAAACTCGGCCAGCACCACCGAGCGCACGCGCTCGAGCACCTCGTGGATATTCAGGCTCGATACGATATGCGGATGCCGGTGCGGCTCCAGCAGCCGGTCCACCAGCGTCTGCAGCCGGTCCGACTCCTTGATGATGACCTGGGTGTATTCGCGCAGCGAGCGCTCGGGCAGCTCGAACTCCAGCAACTGCGCCGCGCCGCGGATGCCGCCGAGCGGGTTCTTGATCTCGTGGGCGAGGTTGCGGATCAGCTCCTTGTTGGCCGAGGTCAGGTCGAGGATGCGCTCTTCGCGGTCGCTGCGCACCTTCTGCTCGTTGGGCAGGATCTCGACCACGACGGTATCGCCGACCGCCTCCAGCGCGGCAATCACCACGTGCACATGGATCGGATCCTGCAACGGCGGATGCAGGATCAGGTCCTGCCGGCGCACGTCGAACTGCCGCGTCACCACCGTGTCGAGCATGTTGTGCAGCTCATCCGATTTGCCGAACAGGTCGGGCAGCGTCAGCTCGACCATGCCCTTGCGCGACACGCCGAAGGTGGCCTCGGCGGCCGGATTCGCGTACACCACGCGCAGCCCCGGCTGGCGCACCAGAAGGACCGGGTTGGCGACCACATCGAGGCCGGCATGGAACGCCGCCGCGCCGATGCCGAGCACGCGCGCGCCGGTTTCGGACGGTGCCGGGTCCGCCGCGGGCCGCTCGGCCCGCGCGCCATCGGCACTGCCGGCCTTGCGTGACACTCCGCGAATCAGGCGACGCATAGGACTAGTCCTTCAGGTTGCCGAGCTCGCGCCGCAGCGACGCCGCGTTGGCCTCGCTGCGGGCAATGTCGTCGCGCAGCGCCGCGGTGCGGTCGAGGTATTTCTGATAGTTGCGCTCATTGCCCTGGCGCTCGGGCTGGCCGTTGTTGTATTCGGCACGCAGCCCCTGCAGCTTGGCCTCCTCGGCCTCCAGCTCCTGCGTCAGCACGGTGCGGCGCTCGCTGTCGCGGCTGCGCTGGGTGGCGCTGTCCACGCGCGGGAAACCGGTGCTGGCGGCGGCAGTGGCGCTGCTGCCCGCACTCTTGGCCGGCGCGGCAATGCGTCCGCCCGGCACGGTTACGACCTCGGGCAGGTTCAGCTTTTTGCAGCCCTTGCCGGCATTGCCATTGCGGTACTCCGGCACGCCGTTGGGCCCGGTGCAGACATAGACATCCGAGGACTGCGCCAGCGCCGGCCCGGCCCACGCGCCCAGCATCAGCACCGGCACCAGCGCCGCGGCGCTCACCAGTACGGGGAATCGGCGTCGGCTTTGGTGCACGGGACGAGGCATGGCATAAGTCCGGCGGGCCGTGCGGGAAAAGGCATCCATGGGCATCGCGTCAGTTAGAAACGGGGTGGATCGGGACAGAATCGGATTCCCCATTCTAGCTAGCAAAGCAAAAAGGGACAGCCGAAGCCGCCCCCTTGTGGTGCAACTGTTGCCCGGTCACAACCTGCGTCATGGCCGGGCACGGGCTGCTTACAGCGAGTAGTACATCTCG
>JABFVP010000415.1 GCA_013362725.1 Cupriavidus sp. | reverse complement strand
TTTCCAGTCCGTCGGCGAGGTGATCAGCTACGCGCTGACCCTGCCCGTGCCGGGCCCCGTGCTCGGCATGATCCTGCTGTTCGGCTGGCTTGTCTTCGACGACCGGCTGCTGCCCGTGATCCAGGGCACCACCACCGAGCTGCTCAAGCACCTGTCGCTGCTGTTCGTGCCGGCCGGCGTTGGCATCATGGTCCACGCCAACCGCATCGAGGGCGAGTGGATGCCGATCCTGGTCGCACTGGTGGTGTCCACGTGGCTGGCCATCGCCACCACCGCGGTGGTCACGCGCATGCTGATGCGCAAGCGCTCCGGCACGCCCGACGCGCCGCCCGCCGACGCCAAGGGGGAACAGGCATGATGACGCCGCGCCTGAACGAGATCTGGGTCTACCTGGCCGCCAGCCCGCTGGTGGGCCTGACCGCGACGCTGCTGGCCTATGTGTTCGCCTTCCGCATCTACGAGAAATCGCGCTTCTCGCCGCTGGCCAACCCGGTGATGATCGCGGTGGCGCTGCTGGTCACGGTGCTGACCGTCACCGGCACGCCCTACAAGACCTACTTCGACGGCGCGCAGTTCGTGCACTTCCTGCTGGGGCCGGCGACGGTGGCGCTGGCGGTGCCGCTGTACCTGCAGCTGCCCAAGCTGCGCACCCATGTGTTCCCGCTGCTGGCGGGACTGGTGGCGGGCTCGGTGGTGGCGGTGGTGTCGGCGGTGGGCATTGCCTGGCTGCTGGGTGCCTCGCCGGAAACGGTGCGCTCGCTCGCGCCCAAGTCGGTGACGATCCCGATCGCCATGGGCGTGGCCGAGAAGATCGGCGGGCTGCCGTCGCTGACGGCGGTGCTGGTGATGGGCACCGGCATCATCGGCGCGGTCAGCGCGACCATGCTGCTGAACCTGCTGCGCATCCGCGACTACAGCGTGCGCGGCTTCGCCACCGGCGTGGCGGCGCACGGCATCGGCACCGCGCGCGCGTTCCAGGTCAACCAGGAAGCCGGCGCCTTCGCCGCGCTCGGCATGGGCCTGAACGGCGTGCTGACCGCGATCCTGGTGCCGGTGATGGCGGCGTGGATGCCGCACTGAACTTCCCCCCGACACCCTCCTGACAGCACGCTGTCAGCAGCCCCCGCGCATGATGCGAGCTCCTCACTCCCCCACCTATGGAACCCAGGAGCCCATCATGAACAACCGCCTGATCAACTGGCTGGAAATCCCCGTGGTCGACATGAACCGCGCCGTCGCCTTCTACGAGCAGGTCTTCGAGGTCCGGCTGCGCCGCGAAACCATGAGCCAGGTCGACATGGCCGTGTTCCCGCACCCCGACCCCGGCGGCGCGCTGGTCGCCGGCGAAGGCTACCGGCCAAGCAACGACTACGGCACGGTGCCGTACCTGCACGCGCCGGAACTCGATGCGATGCTGGAACGCGCCGCGCGCGCAGGCGGCAAGACCGTGTTCGGGCCGCTGCGCCTGCCGGGCGAGATCGGCCGCATCGCGCATATCACCGACAGCGAGGGCAACCGCATCGGCCTGCACGAGCCGGTGGCCGGATGACCGCCATGGGCCACGCCGACCGATGAGCCGCCGCGCCGACCGCCTGTTCCAGATCGTGCAGGTGCTGCGCGGCCGTCGCCTGACCACGGCGGCGCTGCTGGCGCAGCGGCTCGGGGTCTCGGAACGCACCGTCTACCGTGATATCCAGGCACTGTCGCTGTCGGGCGTGCCGGTCGAGGGCGAGGCCGGCATCGGCTACCGGCTGCGCGCCGACTTCGACGTCCCGCCGCTGATGTTCACCGCCATGGAAGTGGAAGCGCTGGTCGCCGGCCTGCGGCTGCTGAAGGCCTGGGGCGGCGGCGCGCTGGCCGCCGCGGCAGATCCCGCGCTGGAGAAGCTGATGGCGGCGCTGCCGCCGCCGCGCCGGCTGGCGGCGCAGCAAAGCCGCGTGTTCGCGCCCGAGTACGTCAACCAGGCGCAGGTGCGCGAGGCCTTCGACGTGGTGCATGGGGCGCTGGGCGCGCACAAGCTGCTGCAGCTCGACTACTGCGACGTGCAGCAGCGCATCACCGAACGCGTGGTGATGCCGCTGGGTCTGTTCTTCTGGGGCAATGCCTGGCTGCTGGCGACGTGGTGCACCACGCGCGAGGACTACCGCAGCTTCCGGCTCGACCGCTGCCGCGCCATCCGCATGCTCGACGACCACTTCCACGAAACCCCGGAGCGTTCGCTCAACGGCTTCCTGCGCGCGGTGCGCGCCGTGCCAGCGAACAGCAGTTGAGGCTCAGGCGGCGGGATCCGACAGCAGCCGCTCGATATCGGCGCGCAGCTCTTCCGGCTTGGTGGTCGGCGCATAGCGCTTGAACACGGTGCCGTCGCGGCGCAGCAGGAACTTGGTGAAATTCCACTTGATGCCCTGGGTACCGAGCACGCCACGCTTTTCGGTGGTCAGCCACTGGTACAGCGGGTGGGCGCTGGGGCCGTTGACGTCGATCTTGGCGAACATCGGGAAGCGCACCGCGAAACGCGTCTCGCAGAACTGGCCGATCTGCTGCGCATCGCCCGGCTCCTGCTTGCCGAACTGGTTGCACGGGAAGCCCAGCACCTCCAGGCCGCGCCCGTGGTATTCGTCATAGAGCTTCTGCAGGCCCTCGTACTGCGGCGTGAAGCCGCATTCGCTGGCGGTATTGACCACCAGCATCACCTTGCCCTGGAACTGCGACAGCGGCACCGGCTGGCCGGCGAGCGAGTTGGCTTCGAACTGGTAGACATTGCTCATGGCGGACTCCTGTAGATAGCCAAGCATAGCGCCACGCGGGTCAATGCGCAGCAATGGTCAGCACTGTGCAGCCCTCAGATGACGTTGAGATGCTCGGTGCCGGCCCCCAGGTCCGAGTCCTTCGCATGGGTGCTGTGCAGCTTGATCATCAGGCGCAGGTCGTTGAGCGAGTCGGCATTGCGCAGCGCGTCCTCGTAGGTGATCTTGCCCTGCTCGTACAGGTCGAACAGCGCCTGGTCGAACGAGATCATGCCCTGCTCGCGCGACTTCTTGATGACTTCCTTGAGCTCGTGGATCTCGCCCTTGAAGATCAGGTCGGCCACCAGCGGCGTGCCGATCATGATCTCCACCGCCGGCACCCGGCCCTTGCGGCCGGCGCGCGGCAGCAGGCGCTGCGAGATCATCGCCTTCAGGTTCAGCGACAGGTCGATCAGCAGCTGCTGGCGCTTTTCCTCGGGGAAGAAGTTGACCACGCGGTCGATCGCCTGGTTGGCGTTGTTGGCGTGCAGCGTGGCCAGGCACAGGTGGCCGGTCTCGGCGTACTGCATCGCGTACTCCATGGTCTCGCGGTCGCGGATTTCGCCGATCAGGATCACGTCGGGCGCCTGGCGCAGCGTGTTCTTCAGCGCCACGTGCCAGGACTCGGTATCGATGCCGACCTCGCGCTGCGTGACGATGCAGTTCTGGTGCGCATGCACGTACTCGATCGGATCCTCGATGGTAATGATGTGGCCGTAGGAATGCGCGTTGCGGTGGTCCAGCATCGCCGCCAGCGTGGTCGACTTGCCCGAGCCGGTGGCGCCGGTGACGATCACCAGCCCGCGCTTGGCCATCACCACGTCATGCAGCGTCTGCGGCAGGTCCAGGTCGGCCACCGACGGGATGCGCGTATTGATGGTGCGCACCACCATGCCGGCCTTGCCCTGCTGGATGAAGGCCGACACGCGGAAGCGCCCGGCCTTGGGCGCGCTGATGGCAAAATTGCATTCGCGGCTGGTGTCGAAGTCCTGCACCTGGCGCTCGTTCATCACCGAACGCACCAGCCCCAGCGCCTGGGTCGGGTTCAGCGGCTGCTGCGACACCGGCGTGATCTTGCCGTCGACCTTGATCGCCGGCGGGAAGTCCGAAGTGATGAACAGGTCCGAGCCGCGGTTGCTGACCATCAGCTCCAACAGGTCGTTGATGTACTTGGCGGCGGATTCGCGGTCGAGCATGGCGGTGTCCTGCTGGAGGAGGGGCGAAGGCGGAGGGTGGGCCTCAGCCCATGAACGCGTCCGGATTCTTGGCAATCGCGCGCGCGTCGTTGTAGCTGATGACGCTGCGCTTGATCAGGTCCGACAGGCACTGGTCCAGCGTCTGCATGCCCAGCCCGCTGCTGGTCTGCATCATCGAGTACATCTGCGCGATCTTGTTTTCGCGGATCAGGTGGCGGATCGCGGGCGTGGCGATCATGATCTCGTGCGCGGCGGTGCGGCCGTTGCCGTCGCGGGTCTTCAGCAGCGTCTGCGAGATCACCGCTTCGAGCGATTCCGACAGCATGGTGCGCACCATGTCCTTTTCTTCGGGCGGGAACACGTCGACCACGCGGTCGATGGTCTTGGCCGCCGAGCTGGTGTGCAGCGTGCCGAAGACCAGGTGGCCGGTCTCGGCCGCGGTCAGCGCCAGGCGGATGGTCTCCAGGTCGCGCAGTTCGCCCACCAGGATCACGTCGGGGTCTTCGCGCAGCGCCGAGCGCAGCGCGTTGGCAAACGAATGCGTATGCGGCCCCAGCTCGCGCTGGTTGATCAGGCTCTTCTTGGAGCTGTGCACGAATTCGATCGGGTCCTCCACCGTGAGGATGTGGCCCATGTCGTTTTCGTTGCGATGGTCGACCATCGCCGCCAGCGTGGTCGACTTGCCCGAGCCGGTCGGGCCGGTCACCAGCACCAGCCCGCGCGGCTTCATGCACAGGTCGGCAAACACCGCCGGCGCGCGCAGCTCCTCCAGTGTCAGCACCTTGGACGGACTGGTACGGAATACCGCGGCGGCGCCGCGCTGGGTGTTGTAGGCATTGACGCGGAAGCGCGACAGACCGGCGATCTCGAACGAGAAATCGATTTCGAGGCGTTCCTCGTAGGCCTTGCGCTGGGTGTCGCTCATGATGTCGTACACCATGGCGTGGACATCCTTGTGCGTCATCGAGGCGACGTTGATGCGGCGCATGTCGCCGTGGATCCGCACCATCGGCGGCATGTCCGCGGACAGATGAAGATCGGACGCCTTGTTCTTGACGGCGAAAGCCAATAGCTGCGCGATGTCCATCTATAATGACCCCACCCTGTTTTGTTATCGGTACTTGAGGTACCTTTTATATATGTTCGCCGGATTATGTCTGTGATTGCCGCCAACTTGCAAGCCGTGCGCCAGGGCATTGCGGCGGCAGCACAACAGGCCGGCAGGCAACCCGCGGACGTCGCCCTGCTGGCCGTTTCCAAGACCGTTTCCCCCGACCGCATAAGGGCCGCATACGCCGCCGGACAGCGCGAATTCGGCGAAAACTACGTGCAGGAAGGCATCGACAAGATCGCCGCGCTGGCCGACCTGCGCGACCGCCTGCAATGGCATTTCATCGGCCCGTTGCAAAGCAACAAGACGCGGCCGGTGGCGGAACATTTCGACTGGGTCCACACCATCGACCGGCTCAAGATCGCCGAGCGGCTGTCGGCGCAGCGCCCGGCCGGCATGCCGGCGCTGCAAGCCTGCATCCAGGTCAATATCAGCGGCGAAGCCAGCAAGAGCGGCGTCGCCCCGGCCGAGGTGCCCGCGCTGGCGCATGCGGTCGCGGCGCTGCCCAACCTGCGGCTGCGCGGCCTGATGGCGATACCCGAACCCGGGCACGACCCTGCCGCGCAACGCCGACCGTTCGCCGCCATGCGTGCCATGCTGCAGGCGCTGCGCGCCGACGGCCTGGCGCTCGACACGCTGTCGATGGGCATGTCGGGCGACATGGAGGCCGCCATCGCCGAGGGCGCCACCGTGGTGCGGATCGGCACCGCCATCTTCGGCGCGCGCGGCTGATATCCGCGCCCCGACCGGAATCTTTCAGACCCCAGAGACCTTCATGCTCGACACCCTCACCTTCGGCTTTCTTGGCGGCGGCAACATGGCTTCCGCACTGATCGGCGGCCTGATCGCGCGCGGCGTGCCCGCCGGCGCGATCCGCGTGGTCGACCCGTTCCCGGAAGCGCAGCAGCGCCTGGCGCGCGACCTCGGCGTGCATGCGGCCGGGGCGCCGGACGCCGCCTTCGGCGCCAGCGATGTGCTGGTGCTGGCAGTCAAGCCGCAGCAGTTCCGCGACGCCGCGGCGCAGCTGCTGCCGCACCTGCCGGCCGATGGCCCGGGCAACCTCGTGATCAGCGTGGCCGCCGGCATCCGGCTGCAGGACATGCAGCGCTGGCTCGGCGGGCGCGACCGCGTGGTGCGCGCGATGCCGAATACGCCGGCGCTGTCGGGCATGGGCATGACCGGGCTGGCCGCACCGGCCGCGCTGTCGGCAGAAGACCGCGCGATTGCCAGCGCCGTGGCGGAGGCCGTCGGCAAGTGCGTGTGGGTCGATGGCGACGACCAGATCGACGCCGTCACCGCGATTTCCGGCAGCGGCCCGGCCTATGTGTTCTATTTCATCGAGGCCATGCAGCGCGCCGCCACCGAACTGGGGCTCAGCGCCGAACAGGGCCGCGAACTCGCGGTGGAAACCTTCCGCGGCGCGGCCACGCTGGCGGGGCAGTCGCCCGAGCCGGTGGCGACGCTGCGCGAGCGCGTGACCTCGAAGGGGGGGACCACCTATGCGGCGCTGACCTCGATGGAGACTTCCGGCATCGCCGATGCCTTCGTGCAGGCGATGCACGCGGCCGCGGCGCGCGGCAAGGAAATGGGGGCGGAGTTCGGCAAGGATTGAGGTACTGCAACGCCAGCAGCAAGCTCCCCTCTCCCGCCTGCGGGAGAGGGGCCGGGGGAGAGGGCAGGCGTGTGCCAAGGACGCCGGCGTCTCACTTCGTCGATACGCCGGCCCTCTCTCCCGCCCCTCTCCCATAAATGGGAGAGGGGAGCAAACCCTCAGTCAGCGTAGCAATCGCCGATAGCGATCACCGCACCGCATACGCCAGCGCCGTCCCCGCGAACACGCAAGCCCCCAGCCAGTTGTTGTGCCGGAACGCCGCGAAGCACCGCATCCGGTCGCGTTCGCGGATCAGCGTGTAGTGATAGCCGGCACAGCCGATCGCGGCGGCCAGCCCCACCCAGTACGGCCATCCCAGCCCGAGCAGCACGCCCGTCCACGCCATCAGCGCAAAGAAAGCGGCATAGCAAAGCATGATCGCCGCCACGTCGAAACGGCCAAAGGTAATGGCTGAAGTCTTCATGCCGATCAGCAGGTCGTCGTCGCGATCCACCATGGCATAGGCGGTGTCATACGCCACCGCCCAGAACACATTGGCCAGCAGCATCAGCCACGCCACCGGCGGCACCTGGTCCTGGATCGCGGCGAACGCCATCGGGATGCCGAAGCCGAACGCGATCCCCAGGTAGGCCTGCGGGATCGCAAAGAAGCGCTTGAAGAACGGGTAGGTGCCCGCCACCACCGCGGCCACCACCGCCAGCCACTTGGTCAGCGCGTTCAGCGGCAGCACCAGCATGAACGCCACCAGCGCCAGCACGGCGGCCACCGCCAGCGCTTCCCATGCGGCAATCTTGCCGGCGGTCAGCGGCCGCTCGCGGGTGCGCTTGACGTGCTTGTCGAAGTCGCGGTCGGCCCAGTCGTTGATGGCGCAGCCGGCCGAGCGCATCAGGAAGGTGCCGGCGACGAAGATCCAGAACAGGGCCCAGCGCGGCGGCCCGTCCGCCGCCATCCACATGGCCCACAGCGTCGGCCACAGCAGCAGCAGCGTGCCGATGGGCTTGTCGATGCGCACCAGGCGCGCGTAGAGGGCAAGGCGTTCAAGCATGGGGGTCGGGGGCAACGGCGAGTGGGTCTGCACGGCTTGGATCCGGGGCGGGCGATTCAATGAAAACGCGCCGCAGCCCGGACGGCTGCGACGCGCAGTGCCGGCCGCCGCGGGCGCGGCAGCCAGGAAAGCGGGCCGGCCTCAGGCCAGCATCGAGCGCAGCATCCACGCGGTCTTTTCATGCGTCTGCATGCGCTGGGTCAGCAGGTCGGCCGAGGGCTCGTCGCCGGCGGCATCGATCACCGGGAAGATCGAGCGCGCGGTGCGCACCACGGCTTCCTGGCCTTCGACCAGCTTGCGGATCATGTCGGTGGCCTCGGGCACGCCCTCTTCCTCGGCGATCGACGACAGGCGCGCGTATTCCTTGTAGGTGCCCGGCGCCGGGTAGCCCAGCGCGCGGATACGCTCGGCGATCGAGTCCACGGCCAGCGCCAGCTCGTTGTACTGGGTCTCGAACATCAGATGCAGCGTATTGAACATCGGACCCGTCACGTTCCAGTGGAAGTTGTGGGTCTTCAGGTAGAGGGTGTACGTGTCCGCCAGCAGCTTGGACAGCCCTTCCGCGATCTTCTTGCGGTCCTTGTCGGAAATACCGATATTCACGCTCATCTCGTTCTTCTTTGCCATGGTAGATACGCTCCGTTCTGGGTATAGCCACGAGGCGCGCCGCCGGGCCTGCCGAATCGTGGCGACTCGGGGGCCGGGCGGCGCGGTACCCCGCATTATTGCACCGGGCAACGGTCCCGGCCAAACCCCGCGCCGGGCGGCCCTTGCCGGGCGGACGATTATTGCAGGTTGAGCGCGCGCTTCACGCCCTCGCCATAGGCCGGGTCGGCCTTGCTGAAGTGTTCCAGCTGCACGCGCACGATGGCCTCCGGCACGCCCTGCATCGCCGCCGCGATATTGGCGAACAGGCGCTGGCGCTGGCCCTCGTCGAACAGGCGGAACAGCGCGCCGGGCTGGCTGTAGTAGTCGGTGTCGACGCGGTGGTCCCAGCGGTCGGCTGCGCCGTCGAGCGCCAGCGGCGGCTCGAGCGCGCGCTCGCTGGCGGCGTAGGCGCTTTCGCGGTTGGGCTCGTAGTTGAGCTTGCCGCCCTGGTTGCCGTCCACGCGCATCGCGCCGTCGCGGTGGAAGCTGTTGTGGAACGGGCATTTCGGCGCATTGACCGGGATCTGCGCGTGGTTGATGCCCAGGCGGTAGCGTTGCGTGTCGCCATACGAGAACAGCCGTCCCTGCAGCATCTTGTCGGGCGAGAAGCCGATGCCGGGCACGATATTGGCCGGGTTCATCGCCACCTGCTCGACCTCGGCAAAATAGTTGTCCGGGTTGCGGTTGAGCTCGACCACGCCCACATCGATCAGCGGGTAGTCCTTGTGCGGCCAGACCTTGGTCAGGTCGAACGGGTTGATGTGGTATTTGGCTGCCTCGGCCTCGGGCATGACCTGCACGCGCAGGTTCCAGCGCGGGAAGTTGCCGCGCTCGATATTGTCGAACAGGTCGCGCTGGGCACTCTCGCGGTCGTTGGCCACCACCTTGGCCGCTTCCTCGTTGGTCCAGTTCTCCACGCCCTGCTGCGACTTGAAGTGGAACTTGACGTAGAAGCGCTCGTTATTGGCGTTGATGAACGAGTACGTGTGCGAGCCGAAGCCGTGCATCTGCCGGTAGTTCTGCGGCAGGCCGCGATCGCTCATCAGGATGGTGACCTGGTGCAGCGATTCCGGATGGCGCGACCAGAAATCCCACACCGCGATCGGGTCGCGCAGGTTGGTGCGCGGGTTGCGCTTCTGCGTGTGGATGAAGTCGGGGAACTTGAGCGGGTCGCGCACGAAGAACACCGGGGTGTTGTTGCCGACCAGGTCCCAGTTGCCTTCGTCGGTATAGAACTTGATTGAGAAGCCGCGCACATCGCGCTCGGCGTCGGCCGCGCCGCGCTCGCCGGCGACGGTGGAGAAGCGGATGAACAGCGGCGTTTCCTTGCCGACCTCGGCGAACACCGAGGCCTTGGTGTACCGGGTGATGTCGTGGGTGATGCGCAGCGTGCCGTAAGCGCCGGAGCCCTTGGCGTGGACGCGGCGCTCGGGAATGACTTCGCGGTCGAAGTGGGCCAGCTTTTCGAGGAACCAGACGTCCTGCAGCAGCATCGGGCCGCGCGGGCCAGCGGTCTGCGAGTTCTGGTTATCGGCGACCGGTGCGCCGGCGGCAGTGGTGAGAGTGTCCTTCTTGCTCATCTTTTCCTCTTTGTGGGTAGGCTGAAAGGGAATGCCGCGTCAGAGCGCAGCGGCATAGCAGGCAAGGCAATCGAGCAGGCAGCGCCCCATGCGGAGGGAAAAGCGGGGCTGGGTCGGTATGGTTTTCAGTGAACGGGCGCTGGTGCTCATCATCGGTTCCTGTCTTGCGTCGACGCCATCCGCATCGACAGAGCCAGTCTACAAATTATCTATCAGGTTGAGAATTTAATTATTTATACCTATGTATTAGGTCAAATCTATCTGGGGTTAGTGAAACTTATGCCAGCGGCCGGTGACCACCCCAAGACAGCGCGGCAAAATTTCCGCTCAGCGGAGCAGAAATGACAACGGCCGCAGCGGAGACTCCGCTGCGGCCGTTGCATAGCCTGCCCTTCGCCGCGACGCTCAGGCGGCTTCGGCCAGTTCCTTGGCGTCGAGCTTGCGTACGCCGGGCAGATCGCACGCCGCCACCGCGTTGGCCAGCGCTTCCATCGCCGGCAGCCGGGTGAAGCTCTTGCGCCAGGCCAGCACCACGCGCCGGTCGGGCACCGGGTCGGCAAACGGCACGTACGACAGCATGTCGCCCTTGGCTTTCAGGTCGGGCACCGAGGTGCGCGGCAGCACGGTGATACCGACCCCGCTGGCCACCATATGGCGGATGGTCTCGAGCGACGAGCCCTCGAAGGTCTTCTGGATGCCGTCGGCCGCCTGCGAAAAGCGCGACAGCTCCGGGCACACGCCCAGCACATGGTCGCGGAAGCAATGGCCGCTGCCCAGCAGCAGCATGGTCTGCTGCTTCAGTTCCTCGGGATCGACCGCGTGGACCTGCGCCAGCTGGTGGCCGCGCGGCACCGCCACGACGAAGGGTTCGTCATAGAGCGGGCGCACCGTCAGGCCGGAATCGGGGAACGGCTCGGCCATCACCGCGCAATCGATCTCGCCCTGCTTGAGCAGCTCGATCAGCTTGTGGGTGTAGTTCTCCTGCAGCATCAGCGGCATCTGCGGCACGGTGTCGATCATCTGCTTGACCAGCGACGGCAGCAGGTACGGCCCGATGGTATAGATCACGCCCACGCGCAGCGGCCCCGCCAGCGGATCCTTGCCCTGCTTGGCGATCTCGCGGATGGCCATGGTCTGCTCCAGCACACGCTGGGCCTGCGCCACGATCTGCTCGCCGACCGAGGTCACCGACACCTCGGAGGTGCCGCGCTCGAAGATCTGCACGTTGAGTTCGTCTTCCAGCTTCTTGATGGCGACCGACAGCGTCGGCTGCGATACGAAGCAGGCTTCGGCGGCCCGGCCGAAATGGCGCTCGCGCGCCACGGCGACGATGTACTTGAGTTCGGTGAGCGTCATGACTTATCAAATCCGGGTAGGCGATAGATTTTACCTTCGATTGTCGGATCTGTCAGAGTGCCCGCTTCACGCGAGCCGGTATGCGCAGGCTCCGACACAAAACCGGCCAAAGCCGTCAATCAGGCCTTCAGGTAGTGCTCGCGTCCACCCAGCCAGCGCGACAGATGCGCTTCGACCGCTTCCGGATAGTGCGCCAGCATCAGCTCGGCCGCCGCCTGGGCGTACTCGACCAGCCAGGCGTCGCTCTGCAGGTCGGCAAAGCGCAACATCGCCTCGCCGGACTGGCGCGCGCCCAGGAATTCACCCGGACCACGGATCTCCAGGTCGCGCCGCGCGATCTCGAAGCCATCGGTGGTCTCGCGCATGGTCGCCAGGCGCTCGCGCGCGGTGGGCGACAGCGGCGCCTGGTACATCAGCAGGCAGACCGATTCGGCGCTGCCGCGCCCGACCCGGCCGCGCAGCTGGTGCAGCTGCGCCAGGCCGAAGCGCTCGGCATGCTCGATCACCATCAGCGAGGCATTGGGCACGTCCACGCCGACCTCGATCACGGTGGTGGCCACCAGCACCTGAAGGCGGTTGGCGCTGAAGTCGTCCATCACCGCGGCTTTCTCCGCCGGTGGCAGGCGCCCGTGCACCAGGCCCACGCGCAGGTCGGGCAGCGCGGCCACCAGGGTCTCGTAGGTCTCGACCGCGGTCTGCAGCTGCAGCGCCTCGCTTTCCTCGATCAGCGGGCACACCCAGTAGACCTGGCGGCCTTCGGCGGCGGCATGGTGGATGCGCCCGATCACCTCGTCGCGACGCTCGTCGTTGACCAGGCGCGTGACGATGGGCGTGCGCCCCGGCGGCAGCTCGTCGATCACCGAGACGTCGAGGTCGGCGTAGTACGTCATGGCGAGCGTACGGGGGATCGGCGTGGCCGACATCATCAGCTGGTGCGGCACGGTTTCGGCCGCGCTGATGGCAGCGGGCGCCTCGGCCGCACCGGCCTTGCCGCGCAGCGCCAGCCGCTGCGCCACGCCGAAGCGGTGCTGCTCGTCGACCACCGACAACCCCA
>JABFVP010000536.1 GCA_013362725.1 Cupriavidus sp. | reverse complement strand
GCGAGTTCGGGCGGCGTTGGCGCACCCAAAACCGCGCTCCTTTTTTGCTTCAGAACCCCACCGCCTGCCCGTCGCGCCGGCTGTCGCTGGCGGCGACGTAGCCGTGCTCGGCGTCCTCCGACAGGCGCCAGATGAACTGGCCCGAGCCGAAGTCCATGTACGGATCGTCCACCGACTTGAGCTGGTGCCCGCGCGCCTTCAGGCCCTCGACCGTGGCCGGGTCCATGGTGCCTTCGACGTCCAGCGTGAAGTCGCGGTTGACCTTCCAGCGCGGCGCGCAGCAGGCCGCCTGCGGCTGCTGGTTGTAGTCGAGCATGCGCACCACGGTCTGCACGTGGCCCTGCGGCTGCATGTCGCCGCCCATCACGCCGAAGCTCATCACCGGCTGGCCGTTCTTGGTCAGGAACGCCGGGATGATGGTGTGGAACGGACGCTTGCCGCCCCCGACCACGTTGGCCGACCTGGGATCCATCGAGAAGCCGACGCCGCGGTTCTGCAGGCTGATGCCGGTGCCCGGCACCACCACGCCCGAGCCGAAGCCCATGTAGTTCGACTGGATGAACGAGATCATCATGCCGTTCTCGTCCGCTGCGGTCAGGTAGATGGTGCCGCCGACCTTGGGCATGCCGAAGTTGAAATGCGTGGCGCGCTGCATGTCGATCAGTCTGGCGCGCGACTTCAGGTAGGCGTCGTCCAGCATCTGTTCGGGCGTGACTTCCATGCTGCGCGGATCGGCCACGTACTGGTACAGGTCGGCGAAGGCCAGCTTCATGGCTTCGATCTGCAGGTGCTGCGAATCGACCGAATCCACCGGGATCGAGGCCAGGTCGAACTGGTCGAGGATGCCCAGCGCGATCAGCGCGGCGATGCCCTGGCCGTTGGGCGGGATCTCGTGCAGTTCGTAGCCGCGATAGGACTTGCTGATCGGCTTGACCCAGTCGGGCTGGTAGTTGCGCAGGTCGTCGAGCGTCATCGCGCCGCCGCACTGCTTGCTGAAGGCAGCGATCTTCTCGGCGATCGCGCCTTCGTAGTAGGCACGGCCGCGGGTCGCGCCGATCTGGCGCAGGGTCTCGGCGGCGTCCTTCATGGTGAACTTCTCGCCCACCGCCGGAGCGCGGCCGTTGGGCATGAAGGTCTCGGCGTAGCCGGGCTGGTCCTTCAGTTCCGGCACCGCCGCGGCCCACTTGTGCGCCACCACCGGCGGCACCGCGTAGCCGCGCTCGGCAATCTCGATCGCGGGTTCCATCAGGTCGGCGAACGGCAGCTTGCCGAAGCGCTCGTGCAGCGCGGCCCAGCCGGCGACCACGCCGGGCACGGTGACCGAATCCCAGCCGCGGATCGGCCGCTTGGCGAGGCCGTTGGCGTCGGTGCCGTACTTGGCCTTGAAGTATTCCGGGCTCCATGCCGCCGGGGCCACGCCCGACGAGTTCAGCCCGTGCAGCGACTTGCCGTCCCACAGGATGGCAAAGGCGTCGCTGCCCAGGCCGCACGACACCGGCTCGACGATGGTGATGGCGGCGGCCGCGGCGATGGCGGCATCGACCGCATTGCCGCCCTTGAGCAGCATGCGCAGGCCGGCCTGCGCGGCCAGCGGGTGCGAAGTCGAGACCACGTTGCGCGCAAACAGCGGGATGCGCACGGACGGGTAGGGGTTGGTCCAGTTGAAGTTCTGCATGGGTAAGTCCTTTGTGCTCGGTGCGCCCGGGGGCGCTCGGTGGCGTTCTTATTCTGCCGTGATCTTGCGATCCCTGATCAGCTTGCCCCAGCGCGCGCTGTCCTGCTTCACCATGGCGGCGAACTGGGCGGGCGTGCCGCCAACCGGTTCGGCGCCCAGCTTGGCCAGCCGTTCCTTTACCTCGGGCGACTGGATGGCCTTGTTGAACTCGGCATTGAGGCGGTTGACGATATCGGCCGGCATGCCCTTGGGGCCGTAGATGCCGAACCAGGTATCGGAGACGAAGCCCGGCAGGCCCGATTCGCTGGCGGTGGGGATCTCCGGCGCCAGCGGCGAGCGCTTCGCGCTGGTCACCGCCAGCGCCTTGAGCTTGCCGTCCTTCACATGCGGCAGGCCCGAGACGATGCTGTCGAACAGTACCTGCACCTTGCCCGAGATCAGGTCAGGCACCGCCAGCGCGGTGCCGCGGTACGGGATGTGGGTGATGAACACGCCCGCCTGCGCCTTGAAGGCCTCGGCGGTCAGGTGCACCACGGTGCCGTTGCCGCTCGAGGCGTAGTTCAGCTCGCCGGGGTGCTTCTTGGCATAGTCGATCAGCTCGCGCACGTTCTTTACCGGCAGGCTGTTGGGCACCACCAGAAGGTTGGTTGCGATGGCGACCTGGCCCACGGGCGTGAAATCGGTCTCGGTGTTGTATGGCAGCCTGGTGTTGATATACGGCCCGATCGAATGCGTGCTGGTGGTCGCTATCAGCAGCGTATAGCCATCGGGCGCGGCCTTGGCGGCCATGTCGGAGCCGATCGCGCCGCCCGCGCCGGGACGGTTGTCGACCACGATCTGCTGGCCCATGTTGCTGCCCACCTTCTGCGCGATGGCGCGGGCCAGCAGGTCGGTCGCGCCGCTGGCGGGGAAGGGCACGAGCAGGCGCATCGGCTTGCTCGGGTAGGTGTCGGCCAATGCCGGGGTGGCGGCCAGGCACAGGCCGATGCCGAGGCCGGTGCCGAGGCGGCGCAGCCAGGATGTCATGGGTGTCTCCGAGAATCAGGCGCAGGGCAGATTGATGATCGGCCTTCATTATTCCGCGCCGCCGGTCACAAAGAAAGCTAATATTTCTTTCCGATGTCGCAAGAAATTTTTAAGTATCGAATGCCATGGCGACGGGGCGTTTTTCCTACCTGGTTTGCATCATGAGCACTGTCCGCTTCCTTCGTACCCTTGTCGCCGTGGCCGAGCACGGCTCGTTCGCCGCCGCCGCGGCGCAGGTGGCGCTGACCCAGGCCGCGGTCAGCCTGCAGATGCGCGCGCTGGAGACCGAGCTGCGCCGCGAGCTGTTCGACCGCAACGGCCGCGTGGCGGTGCTCAATGCGGATGGCCGCGCGCTGCTGCCGCAGGCGCGCAAGCTGCTGGCGCTGTATGACGAAATGCGGCTGCCGCTGGCGTCGGCCGAAGCCATGGCGGGGGCGGTCGCGGTGGGGGCGGTGGTGTCGGTGATGGGCGGCCTGTCGCACGCGGTGGCGCGCATGAAGCGCACCTATCCGGCGCTGGACGTGCGGCTGGTCGGCGCCAAGTCGATCGAGCTGGCGGCGCAGGTCGAGGCCGGCGAGCTCGACGCCGCCATCCTGGTAGAGGGCGCGGCGCGCGTGCCGGGCACGCTGCGCTGGACGCCGCTGTACCAGGAGCCGCTGGTGGCCATCGCCGCGCGCGGCAGCCCGGGCCGCGACGCGCGCGAGGCGCTGGCGGCCAATCCCTACCTG
>JABFVP010000255.1 GCA_013362725.1 Cupriavidus sp. | reverse complement strand
TGGCATGCGCCGCGCGCTTCATCGAACTGCCTCCGAGGAAACGCACTGCCGTCATGCTTACAGCGAGTAGTACATCTCGAACTCGACCGGGTGCGTGGTCATGCGGAAACGCGTGACTTCTTCCATCTTCAGTTCGATGTAGGCATCGATCATCGAATTCGAGAACACCCCGCCGCGAGTCAGGAACTCGCGGTCGTTGTCCAGGTACTCGAGCGACTGGTCGAGGCTGGAGCACACGGTCGGGATCTTGGCGTCCTCTTCCGGCGGCAGGTCGTACAGGTTCTTGTCGGCGGCTTCGCCCGGGTGGATCTTGTTCATCACGCCATCCAGACCGGCCATCAGCAGCGCCGAGAAGCCCAGGTACGGGTTCATCAGCGGATCCGGGAAGCGGGTCTCGATGCGGCGGCCCTTCGGGTTGGCCACATACGGGATGCGGATCGAAGCCGAACGGTTGCGCGCCGAGTAGGCCAGCTTGACCGGCGCCTCGAAGCCCGGCACCAGGCGCTTGTACGAGTTCGTGCCCGGGTTGGTGATGGCGTTCAGGGCACGGGCGTGCTTGATGATGCCGCCGATGTAGTACAGCGCGAATTCCGACAGGCCGGCGTAGCCGTTGCCCGCGAACAGGTTCTGGCCGTCCTTCCACACCGACTGGTGCACGTGCATGCCCGAGCCGTTGTCGCCAACGATGGGCTTCGGCATGAAGGTGGCGGTCTTGCCGTAGGTGTGGGCGACGTTCTGGATCACGTATTTCTGCAGCTGGGTCCAGTCGGCGCGCTGCACCAGCGTGCTGAACTTGGTGCCGATTTCGTTCTGGCCCTGGCCCGCCACTTCGTGGTGGTGGACTTCAACCGGAATGCCCAGCGATTCCAGGATCAGGCACATTTCCGAACGCATGTCCTGGAAGGTGTCGATCGGGGCGACCGGGAAGTAGCCGCCCTTCTTGCCCGGACGGTGGCCGCTGTTGCCGTGCTCGAATTCCTTGGCCGACGACCACGGGGCTTCTTCGGAGTGGATCTTGACGAAGCAGCCCTGCATGTCGACGTTCCAGGTCACGCCGTCGAAGATGAAGAACTCGGGCTCCGGGCCGAAGAAGGCGGTGTCGCCCAGGCCGGTGCTCTTCAGGTAGGCTTCGGCGCGCTTGGCGATGGAACGCGGATCGCGGTCGTAGCCCTTGCCGTCCGACGGCTCGATCACGTCGCACGACAGCACCAGCGTCGGCTCTTCGTAGAACGGGTCGATGTGCGCCGTGTTCGAATCCGGCATCAGCAGCATGTCGGAAGCTTCGATACCCTTCCAGCCGGCGATCGAGGAGCCGTCGAAAGCGTGGCCGCTCTCGAACTTGTCTTCATCGAAGTGCGACACGGGCACGGACACGTGTTGCTCCTTGCCTTTGGTATCGGTGAAGCGGAAATCGACGAACTTGACGTCGTTTTCCTTCACCAGCTTCATCACGTCTGCAACGCTGTGGGCCATGCCAATCTCCTGGGTATTCGGCAAATGTCTGTGAAAGCCAATTCTTGGGACTGTCGCCAGCGGCGCCGCTGCATGTTGCCGCGCCTCACTGGCCTCGCCGCGAAAGGACGACGGATGTTAGCAGAAAGCGTGCCACCCAAACGTCCCACGCGGCGCGCGGCCCGAAAATTGTGCAACTCCGGCGAATCGCGCACCATGCTGGCCGCCGTCCGGCGTGCGGGGCGTCCATGTGGCGCTGCCGTGACACGCGCAACCGTGGTCGCCAGCGCCATGGAACACCATCATGGTGCAAACATCAAGCAACAGCACCGTCTTAGTGCATACGCACCAAAATCGATCCACCTCGCCGCGCAGCGGCGCTATCCGGGCCCTCCCGGCCAGCGCCGCCACCGACCCGCAACCGCGGCGCTATAGAATAACGGGTTGCGGCCCTAGCGCCACGATTCCACCCATTCAATTTGTCACGCCGATGACCACCCGAGACGATCTCCTTCAGGCCGCCCGACAGCGCCAGGAACAAAACCAGTTGCCGTACTTCGGCGCGCTGTCGCCGCAGGAAGCCTATGCCCTGCTGCAGAACGACCCTTCCGCCGTGCTGGTGGACGTGCGCACGCAGGCCGAGTTGGACTGGGTCGGCGGCGTCGACGTGCCCGACGCGCAGTTCGCCCATGTCGAATGGATGTCCTACCCGGGCGGCGCGCAGAACGCGCGCTTTATCGAGGAGCTGCGCGCGCGCGTGCCGTCCGACGTGCCGGTGCTGTTCCTGTGCCGCAGCGCGGCGCGCTCCAAGCACGCGGCGCGGGTTGCCACCGAAGCCGGCTACCACTTCGCCATGGACGTGCTCGAAGGTTTCGAAGGCAACCGCGACGATCACCACCACCGCAAGACCGTCGAGGGCTGGTGCGTGCGCGGCCTGCCCTGGCATGGCGCCTGATTCCGCCCGCATCTGAATGCAAAGGGGCAGCCAAGGCTGCCCCTTCTGTTTTGGCCGGCCGGAACGCCTAGGCCTGTGCCGCCTGGCGCGGCGGCTGCTCGACGGTCTCGTATCCCATCGCCTGCACGCCTTCGAGCAGCATCGCATAGGCCGGGGCCAGCAACTCGGCCGGGCCCTTGACGCCCAGGTCGATATGGCGGCGCGCGAAGCGGTCGCCGCGCTGCACATCGCCGACCGACGGCAGGCTGAACACGCGGATGCCCGGATGCGCCGCCTCGACCTTCTCCATCAGCGGGGTCAGCGTCGACTCCGGCGCCTCGAATACGTAGAAGGCCCGCTCCTGCTGCGACACCTGGTGGAACAGGTGTGCATAGTCGTGGTCCAGCACCCACTCCATCATCGGCCACGCCATCACCGGGAAGCCGGGCATGAAGTGATGATGGCCGACCGAGAAGCCGGGGATGCGGTTGTAGCTGTTGGGAATGATGCGCGCGCCCTCGGGAAACTCGCCCATCTTGAAGCGGTGCTGGTTCTCCGGCAGCGTCAGGTCGCCCTTGACCGGATCGCCGCCGGCGGTCTCGGCGATGCGCAGCGCGATCAGTTCGCGCGCCTCGGGATGCAGCACCAGCGGCACGCCCAGCGCCGCGGCCGCGCACTGGCGCGTGTGGTCGTCGGGGGTGGCGCCGATGCCGCCGGTGCAGAACACCACGTCGGGGCCGGACAGCGTGCGCCGCAGCGTGGCGGTGATGCGGGCGCGGTCGTCGCCGACATACTCGGCCCAGTCCAGCGCCAGGCCGCGCGCGCCCAGCAGTTCGACGGTGCGGCGCAGGTGCTTGTCTTCGCGCCGCCCGGACAGAATCTCGTCGCCAATGACGATCAGGCCGAAACCCATATTGCCCTCGCTTCAGGAATTTTCGATGCGGCGCACGTCTTGCGGCGCCAGGTCGATGACATCGCCGCCCGCCGACGGGGCCGCGGGGGGCGCGGGCGGACGGGCCGGCACGGCGGCGCGCTCGGCCCGCAACT
>JABFVP010000667.1 GCA_013362725.1 Cupriavidus sp. | reverse complement strand
ATACGCTGACCACGCGCCCCACATCCTCCGCCCTCTGGGCCACGCCGCTGTTCGTGCTGCTATGGAGCAGCGGCGCCATCGCCGCCCGGCTGGCGCTCGACCACGCCACCCCGTTCGCCCTGCTGACCTTGCGCTTCGCGCTGGTCTGCGCCGTGCTGGGCGCAATAGGCCTGGCGCGCAGGCGCCTGCTGCCGCCGCGCGGCGAGCGGCTGCATACGGCCGGCGCGGGGCTGCTACTGATCGGCGGCTACGCGGTCTTTTACTTTCTGGCGCTGGACCACGGCATGACGCCCGGCGTGCTGGCGACGGTGCTCGGCGCGCAGCCGATGCTGACGCTGCTGCTGACCGAGCGCCGCGCCAGCGCCGCGCGCCTGGGCGGGCTGGCGCTGGCGTTCGCCGGACTGGCCATGGTCGTCGCCGACAGCCTGCTGCTGGCACGGCTGTCACCGGCGGGGGTGCTGTGCGCGCTGGCCTCGCTGGCCAGCATGACCGTCGGCGCCATCCTGCAGAAGCGCAGCCCGCGCGCGCCCGCCGAAGTGCTGCCGCTGCAGTACGGCGCGAGCCTGGCGGCCTGCCTGCTGTGCCTGCCGTTCCAGCCCTTTGCCTTCGAGGCGTCGCTGGCGTTCGCCGCACCGCTACTGTGGCTGGCGCTGGGAATTTCGATCGGCGCGACGCTGCTGTTCTACCGCCTGATCCACGCCGGCAACCTGGTCAACGTGACCAGCCTGTTCTACCTGGTGCCGGCGGGCACCGCGGCGCTGGATTACCTGCTGCTGGGCAACCGCATGGCGCCGCTGGCGCTGGCGGGGATGGGCGCGGTGCTGGCGGGGTTGGGGTTGGTGTTCAGGGGAACCAAGGGCTGATGCCGAGGCAGGGATGGAGGGAGCAGCCCGAAGGCCGAGCCTACCGCTGCTTCACCTCCACCCGCACCTCATCCTTGCCCACCGTAATCGCGCCCGGTTCCACGTCCTTGCCGCCCACGCGCAGTTCCTCCGGCTTGAAGGTGTAGATCGGGTAATCCTTCAGCAGCTGCTGCGCGACCACGGCGCCGATGGCGTTGAGTTGTTCGCGATAGGGACCCATGCCGGCGACTTCGACCTGCTGCACGGTGGGGTTGTCGAGCAGCACCGCGCGCCTGGCCGGGTCATAGCGAATGCCGCTGTTCAATGCCAGCTTGCCGTCGACCGGGGGCGACGGCAGCAGGGCGTTGGTCAGGCGTGCATCGACACGTGTGGTGACGCGGTTGCTGGCTTCATCCAGCACCAGCCGCGGGTGGCTGAGCTGCACGCTGACGACTTCGGCGTAGCGCAGCGTCGCGGGAAAGCGCTTGTCGAGTTCGGCCTGCAGTTCCTGGCGGGTCAGGGAATATTCGCCGGTCCAGACGTTGTAGCCGGCACGGGCGGGAGCGGCGCCGGCGATGCAGGCAGCGGCAAGCAGCAGTGTGGGATTCAAGCGCATGTGCAGGATGTGGCGCGCCATGGGACGCCGCCGAAAGGGAATCAGGCTGTCAGACCGCGCGGCTGTAGCCGCGTTCCGTCACATCGGCCACGGTGCCGGGTCAGTAGTGCGGCGGGATTTCCTGCAGGGGGTCGGCTTCGGCCGCGGTGGTGGCGGCGCTGCGCACCTGCTGGTACAGCGCGCGGAACTGCTCCTGCAGCAGGTCGATCTGCTGCTGCTGGCGCGCCACGGTGCTGTTCAGGGTATCGAGCAGGTCTTCCTGGAAGGCAAGCTTGATTTCGAGTTCGTTGATGCGATCGTCCATGGCTAGGTTTCTCCGGCGGGCGGCGCATTGTAAGCCAATGGCGCAGGCCAGCCATCCGCCGGGAAACGCGGGCCTGCCTTACTTCGGCGCGGTCAGCAGCATCCACATGATGCCGAAACGGTCGGCCACCATGCCGAACTGCTCGGCAAAGAAGGTCTTGTCCAGCGGCATCAGCACCTGGCCGCCTTCCTTCAGGCCGTTGAAGGCCTTTTCGACCCCGGCCTTGTCAGGGAACGTGATCGCCAGGCCGAAACCCTGGAACGCGGCTTGGTTCGAACACTGCCCGTCGGAGGCCAGGATGATGCTGTCGCCGACCTGGAATTCCAGGTGCATGACCTTGTCCTGCGCGCCCGCGCCGGGCTGACAGCCTTCGCCGCCCTTGCCGGCGTCGGGGTTGTCGGCAAAGGTCATGCGGGCGTTGACCTTGGCGCCAAGGGTCTGCTTGTAGAACTCGACTGCTTCATCGCAACGGCCTTCGAAAAACAGATAGGGCTGGACTTGCATGACAACTCCTGGGAAGAGGCGGCCGGTGGGCTGAAAGAGGCCGCGGGGATCTCGGCAGAATGGCGACACGCCTTGTGTACGCCGTCCACAATACCTTAGCAGAGAAACTGGACGGCGTCCACATCGCATGCGCGAGGGGCAGGCGAGTGCGGGCCGGGCGGTGCACTAGAATGGCCCGCTAGACCGCCGCCCACCGTTTTCGACTGCCGCGGCCCAAACGGAGTTGCCTTGCGTTACGAACTGACCGACCTGCGCCTGTTCCAGGCCATTGCCGATGCGCAAAGCCTGTCGGGCGGCGCATCGGCCACCCACATCACCGCGTCGGCGGCGAGCTACCGGCTGAAGAACCTCGAGCACGCCATGGGCACGCCGTTGTTCGTGCGCACTGCGCGCGGCATGGAGTTGACGCCGGCCGGCGCAACCCTGCTGGTCCATGTGCGCGAACTGCTGCTGGGGGTTGAGCGCATGCATGGCGAGGTCGGGCGCTTCTCCGCCGGGCTGAAGGGCAATATCCGGCTGCTGGCCAACAGCAGTTCGCTCAACGGCTTCATCATTCCCAGCGTGAGCCGCTTCCTGCTGGCCAACCCGGACGTGAACATCGACCTGGAGGAGCGCGCCAGCCAGGCGATCCTGGCCGCGGTGGCGGCGCATGAAGCCGATGTGGGCATCCTGGCGGGAGATTTCCATACCGGGGACGATGCGGCCGGCGTGCGCTCGGTGCGGTACGCGCGCGACGAACTGATCCTGGTGATGGCGTCGGACCACCCGCTGGCGCGCGAGCCCGAGGTGCGCTTTGGCGCCGCGCTGGCGTTCGACTTTATCTGCATGAGCCGCACCAGCAGCAATTTCCTGTTCCTGCGCGAGATGGCGCAGCGCGCCGGCAAGAGCCCTAACGTGCGTCTGCATGCGCATAGTTTCGACGCGGTGCTGTCGCTGGCCGAGGCCGGCGTCGGCGTGGCGCTGGTGCCGCGCAGCGTGGCGGCGCAGGCGCTGCGCGAGGCGCGCGTGGCCGGGGTGCGGCTGGCCGAGCCGTGGGCCCTGCGTGAACTGAACCTGATCGTGCGCGCCGATGGCAAGCTGCCGGCGTTTGCCGAGGCCTTCGCGCAGTTCCTGCTCAACGATCCGCGCGTGGTGGCCACGCGCGAAGGCGGCGCCGTGGCCGCCACGG
>JABFVP010000226.1 GCA_013362725.1 Cupriavidus sp. | reverse complement strand
CTTGCATTCTAGCCAAGCGCACCTGAGCAGGGCCGCGGCTTTGCCCCGGTGGCGTGCATGCTGCCCGATTGGCTGGCATGGCCAGAGCTCTGTTCGCACCTTTCTGTCCCGCGGTCGCCTCATGCGCCGACCACTTAGTGCCATGCGCCGAGGGTGCGTAAACCCTGACCTTTCCTGTGTTGACAACGATTCCGGCCGACTCCTAAGATGATTCTATTCTATTTATACGTATAAATAGAATAAACAGGTTCGATTCTTGCTCGGGCAGTGTCGGCGCCGGGCGAAAGTCACCAGCATGTCGGGGAGACGGTGCAGCGCCGGGCCATGGCGTTGGCCAGACTTTCGCCCCGCGCAGCCCGATCCCCACATAACGAGGAGTGAGCCTTGAATCGTCGTGACCTGCTGAAACTGGCGGCGCTGTCCGCCGTCCCCACTTCCCTGATCCATGGCCGCGGCGCCCTTGCCGCGGGCGAGGCGCTGGAATTCGGCTGCCCGGTGCCGATGTCGGGCGCCTTCGCCGCCAACGGAAAATTTGCCGACCTGGGCATGCGGCTCGCCATCGACCAGTACGGACAGGTGCTGGGCCGGCCGCTGCGCTACAGCGTGCTCGACACCGAAGGCAAGCCCGCCACCGCGGTGCGCAAGGTGCAGGAGCTGGCGCAGCAGAAGGCGGCGCGCTATTTCGCCGGCGGCATCCTGTCGTCCGAATCGCTGGCGATGGGCAAGGAAGCGGAAAAGTTCGGCGGCGTGTTTGTCACTACCGCGGGGGCCGACGAGATCACCGGCAAGGACTGCAACCGCGCCACCTTTCGCTGGTCGGTGCCGACCTTCGGCGCGATCGAGCGCACCGTGCGGCCACTGATCGAATCGATGCCGAAGGCCAAGCGCTGGTACACCATCACGCCGCAGTACGTGTTCGGCGACGGGCTGCTGTCGGCGGCGAAGGCGATCTTCAAGGAGAAGGGCATCGAGCACGTCGGCAACAGCTACCACGCCCTGACCGAGAAGGAATTCAGCGGCTACCTCACCAATGCGCTGGCCGCCAAGCCGGACGTGCTGCTGATCCTGAACTTCGGCTCGCAGTCCGCCGACACACTGCGCCAGGCGGTCAGCTTCGGCATGAAGAAGAACACCACCATCCTGCTGGCCTGGGCCTCGGGGCTGGAGCAATTCGAGTCGCTGGGCGCCGACCTGTGCGAGGGCGTTTACTTCGGCGCGCAATACTGGCACGGGGTCGATACGCCGCTGAACCGCGACCTGGTCAAGCGCACGCAGGCAAAGTTCAAGGCCAATCCCAACTACAGCCTGGCCGGCTCGTACATCTGCACCAAGATCATGGTCGACGGCATGATCAAGGCCGGCAGCGCCGATCCGAAGGCGGTGGTCGCGGCGCTCGAAGGCATGAAGTACGAGGGCCTGACCGGCCCGGAAGAAATCCGCGCCGCCGACCACCAGGTGCTGAAGAACTATTACCTGCTCAAGGGCAAGGCCAAATCGCGCATGAAGGACAAGGACGACTACGCCGAAATCGTCAGCGTCGGCAAGGCCTTCCTGCCGGTCGAGCAGACCCAGTGCAAGATGGCCTGATGCCCTGACGCCGCGGGGCCATCGCCCCGCGGAGCACACACTGAAGCACCCTTGAGCACCATGCCGCGCGGCTGCGCGAGTGTGGCGGCTTTCTACATCCGTACGACTCATGAACGTCTATCTGCTGCAGGTGATCAACGGCGTCGGCATCGGCATGCTCTACTTCCTGCTGGCGGTAGGGCTGTCGATCGTGTTCGGCCTGTTGCGCTTCGTCAATTTCGCGCATGGCGCCTTCTATGCGCTCGGCGCCTACCTCTGCTTCCAGGCGCTGCAGATCGGCATGAACTTCTGGGTGGCGCTGGTATTCGCTCCCATCATCATCGGCGCGCTGGCGTGGCTGACCGAGAAGGTCATGCTGCGCCACGTCTATGCGCAGCCGCACGAGTTCCACATCCTGGTCACGGTGGGCCTGGCGCTGGCCATCCAGGAACTCATCATCGTCGGCTGGGGGCCGCTCGGCGTCGACGTGCCGCCGCCGCATGCGCTGCAGGGCGTGGTGATGTGGGGCGACTTCGTCTATCCCAAGTACCGGCTGTTCGTGATCGGCTTTACCGGCCTGCTGGCGATCGGGCTGTGGTGGCTGCTGGAAGGCACGCGCCTGGGCAGCGCGGTGCGCGCGGGCAGCGAATCCACCGAGATGGTGTCGCTGCTCGGCATCAATGTGTTCCGGCTGTTCAGCCTGATGTTCGCGCTCGGCGCCGCCACCGCGGCGATCGCCGGCGTGCTGGCCGCGCCGATCCGCGGCGCCGAGCCGTTCATGGGAGTCGAGGCGCTGGGCGTGGCCTTTATCGTGGTGGTGGTCGGCGGCATGGGCAGCTTCACTGGTGCGCTGGTGGGCGGCCTGCTGGTTGGCGTGGTGCAGAGCCTGATGAGCACGCTGTGGCCCGAAGGCGCGCGGCTAATGATCTATGTCGCCATGGCCGCGGTGCTGCTGCTGCGTCCGCATGGCTTGCTGGGGAGGGGATGATGGCGATGCAAAGACAATGGCTGTTGCGCTACCGCTTCTGGTGGCTGGCACTAGGCGTCACGCTGCTGCTGCCGCTGACGATGCGCTCCGGCACGCTCGCCACCGAAGGGCTGATCTACGCGATGGCCGCGATGGCGTGCAACCTGCTGCTCGGCTACACCGGCCTGCTTTCGTTCGGCCAGGGCATCTTCTTCGGGTTGGGCAGCTATGCGGTGGGGCTGGCGCTGACCCGCGCCAGCCTGCCGATGCCGCTGGCGCTGCTGCTGGCGATCGCGATCGGTGCGGCCGCGGCGGCACTGGTGGGCTGGTTTGCGATCCGGCAGCGCGGCACCTACTTCGTGATGCTGACACTGGCCTTCGCGCAGATGTTCTACTTCCTGGCCTATACCGCGCCCGGCATCACCGGCGGCGACAACGGCCTGCTCGATATCCCGCGTCCGCCCTTGTCGGTGGCCGGCCATGCGCTGGTGCCGCTGGCGTCGCCATGGCAGTTCTATGGCTTTGTCGCGGTGCTGTTCCTGGCGGTGTTCCTGGCGGTGCTGCGCGTGACCGAGTCGGTGCTGGGCCGCACGCTGCTGGCGATCCGCGACAACGAAGAGCGCGCGCTGGCGGTCGGCTACAACGTCAAGGCGTTCAAGCTGCTGGCGTTCATGGTGTCGGGCGCGGTCACCGGGCTGGCCGGCGCGCTGCACGCGATGCTGACCGGCATCGCGCCGTTGACCAATATCGACTACCACGCCAGCGAGATGATCCTGGTGATGACCGTGATCGGCGGCACCGGCAATATCTTCGCGTCGGTGCTGGGCGCCGCCTTCTACGTGCTGCTGGCGGACTGGCTGTCGACGCTGTGGCCGCGCTGGCTGATGCTGCTCGGCTTCCTGC
>JABFVP010000578.1 GCA_013362725.1 Cupriavidus sp. | reverse complement strand
TCAGCGGCGCCAGGCCGAACGCGGTCTGGCGGAAGATCTCCACCGCGGTGCCGCCGATGCCAGCCAGCGCCACCAGGCCGAACACCGGGTCGCGCCGCACGCCCACCATCAACTCGCCCCAGCCGCGCACCATGCCGGCGACCAGCGCGCCGTCAAAGCGCGCAGCGGTGCCGTGGCTGGCCGCGGCGGCCTGTACCTGCGCAAAGGCCGCACGTGCCGCCTGCGCGTCGGCCACGTTCAGCACCACGCCGCCGACATCGCTCTTGTGCAGGATGTCGGGCGAGCACAGCTTGATCGCGACCGGATAGCCGATGGTGTCGGCGATGCGCGCGGCCTCGTCGGCATCGCGCGCCAGGCCGTGCGGCGCGGTGGGGATGCCGCATGCGGCCAGCCATTGCATGGCTTCGAACTCGGACAAGGCGGCGGTGCCGGGCGGCACAGCCGGAACGGGCAGGCTGTCGGCGGCGGCCGCTGCGGGGATGGGGGTTTGTGCCGCCGCGGCTTGCGCGGCGGCACGGGCCAGCACGGCTACGGCCTGCACCGCGTGTGCCGGTTCGCGGAACACCAGCGCGCCGCGCGCCTCCAGCCAGCGGCGCTTGTCGTCATCGGCGAGGCCGCTGAACAGCAATGGCGCCGCGGTGCCGCTGCGGTACAGAGCGTCGACGGTGTCCTGCAGGCCGGGCCAGATCCGCGGCGAGCCTACGCCGCCGGCCAGGAAGGCCACCACGCTGCCGTAGTCCGGGCTTTGTGCCGCGGCGGCAATGGCGTCCAGCAATACCTTGGGCTGCGCCACCACCTGGCCGGTGACGTCGATGGGGTTGGCAGTGCTGGCAAACGCAATCGCGCTGCGCAGCGCCGCGGCCGCGGCTTCGGGCATCGGCGGCAGCGGCAGGTCGAGCGCCTCGGCCTGGTCGGCCATCATGATGCCGACGCCGCCGGAGACAGTAACCAGCGCGACCGGGGTCACGGCATCGGCCGGCTCCGTCGCCGAAGGCTGCCACCGCGTTGGCCGGCGCCCGCGCGACAGCACGTAGCCGAGGCGGAAGAATTCTTCCAGCGTATCGGCGCGGAACACGCCGTACTCGTCGAACACCGCCTGGTAGACCGCGTCTTCGCCCGCCAGGCTGGCGGTATGCGATTGCGCTGAGCGCGCGCCGGCTTCAGTGGTGCCCACCTTGGTCACCACCACCGGTTTGCCCGCCGCGCGCGCTGCCGCCAGCGCGCGGCGCAGGCGGGTGCCGTCGCGGCAGCCTTCCAGGTAGGCCAGGATCACGCGGGTGGCGTCGTCGCGGGCCAGCCATTCGATCACGTCCGCCACATGCAGGCCGGCCTCGTTGCCGGTGGTGACCCAGTGGCTCAGGCCCAGTGCGGCCTCGCGCGCCAGCGCGAAGGCATAGGCCCCGAACGCGCCGCTCTGGCTGACCAGTCCGACCTCGCCGACCGGCGGCAGCCCGCCGAGCGGGATCGGCGAGAAGGTGGCGAACACGCGCTCGCGCAGGTTCATCGCGCCCAGGCAGTTCGGCCCCAGCAGCGTGATGCCGTGGGCCTGCGCCAGCGCCGCCAGTTCGGCCTGCAGCGCGATGCCATCGCCGCCGGTCTCGGCAAAGCCCGAGGTGAAGAACACCGCGGCGCGCGTGCCGTTGCGCGCCAGCTGGCGCATCGCGTCCAGACTGGCGCTGACCGGCAGCGCGACGATGGCGAGGTCGGCCGGCACGTCCAGCGCGTCCAGCGTCGGCACCGCGGCCAGCCCCTGGACTTCGCTGGCGGTGGCGTGGACGGGGACGATGCGGCCGGCGTAGCCCAGCTCGCTCAGCAATCGCACCGGCATGCCGCCTACCTTGTCGGGCTGGGTGGAAGCGCCGATCACGGCGATGGTGCGCGGTTGCAGCAATGCGCTAAGGTCTGGCATCGGTTGTCTCCGTATGCGTGCGCCGTCACGTGGGCCCCTTGCAGGCTGGCGCCGCTGGTCTTGTCATGGGTGATGCCGGCCGATGTTGTCATAACATGTTATGATGAGTCAACGTTGTTATGATAAGTAGATGCCCGCATGGGCCGTCCCCATGAATCTTTCGAATCTCGTGACAACCAGTTCATTGCCCCGCTTCAAGCAGATCGAAGGCGCGCTGCGCCAGCGCATCGTCAACAACGAATGGACGCCGGGCATCAAGCTGCCGTCGGAGGCCGAGCTGATGGCGGAATTCGGCGTCAGCCGCATCACCGTGCGCCAGTCGCTGGCGTCGCTGCTGGCGGAGGGGCTGATCGAAACCGTCCACGGCAAGGGCAGCTTTGTCAGCCGTCCGGCCGGGCAGGCTGACCTGGGACCGCTGACCGGCTTCTACGACTACATGCGCGCCCGTGGCCACGAAGCCCACGGCAAGCTGCTGTCGACGCGGCTGATCACCGCGCCCGCCATCGCCGCGGACGCGCTGCGCGTGGCGCCTGGCAGCAAGCTGCTGAGCGTGACCACGCTCAAGTCGGTGGCCGGCACGCCGGTGGCGGTCGGCGTGACCATGGCGCCCGAAGCGCTGATGCGCGCCATGCTCGAGCACGACCTCGAAAACAACGACGCACTGATGATCGTGGAAGCGCGCCTGGGCTATCGCCTGAAGTACCTGCACACGGAAAGCGCGGCGATTCCCGCCACCGCGGAAAGCGCGCGCCGGCTCAAGGTCGAGCCGGGCGAGCCGCTGCTGCGCATCCGCTTCACGCCGCACGATATCGACGACCGGCCGCTGGCGTTCTCGGAATTCATGTTCCGCGGCGACAAATTCACCTACAAGGCTTGCGTGCGGCGTTAGGGCCGCTGGCTGTGGCGGCAAGGGAACTTTTACATGCGCGCCGCGGCCTGAACTGCATCGGTGCCGGGCGCGGTTCGGCGCCCAGTCGCAGGAGTCCAGGATGTTCTCGCCGCTTTCCCCACGTTTGCTGTCTACCGCGCTCGCGGTAGCGTTGTCCGCGGGCGTGCCGGCCGCACTGGCCGCGGCCCGGCACGATGCATCACGGTCGCCCGGCAAGGAGGGCGCGCCCGAGGCCGCATGCAAGCACGCGGTGAAGGCGGCGCTACCCAACCCCGCCACCTTCAAGTGGTTGGCCGCCACCGCGCGCCAGATCGACAAGGACAACTACAGCGTGGTGGCCGATGTCGAATACCTGGCCCAGGACGGCGCCGTGCGCGAGGCCAAGGTCCAGTGCGACGTACGCCGCGCCCAGGGCAACCGCTTCGCCGTGCCCAAGCTGCGGCTGCCGCAGTAACCCAAGTCTGTCCCCATCTGTGTCCGCTGTTGCAATTGGGTCTGCGAGGGCGGCCTCGACGCATGAAGGCCGCCTACCGCCGTCAGCCCTGAGCTTCAGTGCGCTCTCCGGCCACCCGCGCCAGCCGCGACAGGCGCGACGAACGCGCATGCGGCCCCGGCGGATCGTCGTGGCGGCTGCCGCGCT
>JABFVP010000271.1 GCA_013362725.1 Cupriavidus sp. | reverse complement strand
GGGAATGGGGGCAGAAAGCAGGACGGTCCGCGCGGCCATGCAGGCGACGCGGACCGGGACGAGGGTCAGAACGAGTACTTGGCGTTGAAGGCCACGTAGTCGCGGTCGGCCAGCGGGCGGTTGACGATGTTGGCGCCGCCGATGAACGCGGCGTAGGTCAGATTGAGCTCCAGGTTGTTCAGGTACTTGAAGGTCAGCCCGACGCTGGCGCGCTTGTCGCTATAGCCCATCAGCGTGCCGAAGGCGCCGGCCACCGCCGACCTGCCGCTGAACTGCTGCGCATAGGTCAGCGGCACGGTGAGGTCCCAGCCATCGAACACGTTGTTGTAGGTCAGCGACCAGCCCACCTGGAACGCCGCCGAGTTGCGCGTGTTCGACAGCTTGCTGAAGCCCATCACCGGATCCACGTCCAGCACATGCAGGTACGAGACTTCGCCCAGCAACGACTGCGAATCGGCGAGGAAGGTCGGGCCCACCGAGTAGATCGCGGACAGGTTGCCCTGCAGCGCCTTGCCGCGCGAGGCGGTGGGCGAGCCGGCCACGTCCACCAGCATCGGCACGCCGTCCTTGTAGCTGACTTCGCCGGCGACGTTGGCGCCCAGCAGCTGCGTCGAGAAGCTGGCGCCGGTCAGGTTGATGCCGCCGTAGAACTTCTGCTGGTACTGCAGCGTGGGGAACAGCGAGGTGACCACGCTTGGGTTCTTGTCGTGGTAGCGCAGCTGGTAGATGCCGATCTCGGTGTCCTCGAACACGCGGAAGCGGGCGCCGACACCCCATTGGCCCCAGTCGGACGGGCGGATATCCGGACCGCGCGGAATGTTGAAGCCGGGCCCGATGATGAACTCGGCGCCGGGCCCGACCACGTCCGTGGTGCTGAAATAGCTGCCCGGGGCGAACATCTGGTTCGGCTTGTAGGTGAACTGGTAGTAGCCCATCAGGCTGAACGTCGGCGTCACCTGCAGCTGCAGCGAGGCCTGCGGCACCGGCAGCAGGATGTCCTTGACCTCGGCGCCGGGCACGAAGGCCTTGGTCGCATCGGCGGGCCCCTGCGCGCCGGCGATGTTGGCGAAGAACAGGCTCTCGCCCCACGCCACCACCTGGTTGCCCAGCTTGAAGCTCAGCTGCGTGCCGCCGATCGGCGTGGTGCCGTAGACATAGGCATCGAGCAGCTGTGCGCGGTGCTCGTGGTAGTCCTTCGCCGACTCGGTGAACTGGTTGAACGGACCGCTGTGGTTGACCGTGAACGGCGCGTTGTTGGAGTTGGTGCCGCTGTAGGCCCAGTCGTAGAACACGCTGCCGCGCAGCAGCGCACCGAACTGGCCGCGCTTCAGGTGCGCCTCGCCCAGCAGCGAGACGCGGTTCGCGGTCATGTCGCCGCGCTTGAAGTTGCGGTCGCCGTCGTCGCCGTTGATATTGGCCGGGCTCAGCAGCGCGTCGCTCTGGCGGCCGGTGCGCAGCGCCGCGCCGTAGGACGCGGTGACGCTGTAGTCGAGCGTGGTGTCGTTGCCGAAGTCGATGGTGTCGCCGGCTTGCGCGGGCTGCGCACGCAGCGCGGCCAGCGCCGTCAGGGCCGCTGCCGCGGCGATGGGCCGCAGCCGGTTGCGGCGCTGCTGTGGCCCGCGTGGTGGTTGGTGCATGGTGGTCTCCCCGTGAAATCGGTGTTGGTTCATTGCCTGGCACTTCGATCGGCCCTCGCCTGGACGAGAAGCGTAGAGAGGGGGAGCCATGCACAAATCGGCAGAACGGACTAGGCGGTTTCCCTACGGGCAGCGGCTCAGCCGTGATTGATCGAGGCCGCGTCGAGAAAGGCGGGCCGCTCGCCGCCGCCATCGATGACGAGATTGGCGCCACTCACGTACGAGGCCTGCGGTGATGCCAGGAACAGGCAGGCGGCGGCGATGTCGTCCGGCAGCGCCAGCCGGCCCAGCGGCACCGTCGCCGCCATGCTGCGCAACGCCGCCGGATCGCCGTAGTGCTGCTGCTGCGAGGTATCGGTCAGCACCATGCCCGGGCTGACCGCGGCCACGCGCACGCGCGGCGCCCATTCCACCGCGAGCGAGCGCACCGCATTGAGGATGCCGGCCTTGGCGGCGCCGTAGGCCGCGGTGCCGGGCGAAGGGCGCAGCGCACTGACGCTGCCGACGAACAGCTGGATGCCGCCGCCGGGCTGCTGCTGCATGCGTGCATTGCAGCGCTGGGCCAGCTGCAGCGGTGCGACCAGGTTGAGCCGGATCACCGACTCGAGCAGCCGCGGCGAGGCGTCGGCGACCAGCGCGAACGGCGCGCCGCCGGCGTTGTGGACCACCACGTCCAGCGTCGGGCTGGCCTGCGCGATCTGCGCCAGCATGGCGTCGGCCTGTTCCAGGTCGCGGATGTCCGCGGCAATGAAGCGGGCGCTGCGGCCGTCCGCGGCCGGCAGCTCGCTGTCGTCGGCGGGCGCGGTGCGACCGCACACGAACACCTGCGCGCCGGCGCGCAGGAAGGCCTCGCTGATGGCGCGGCCGATGCCGCGCATGCCGCCGGTGACCAGCACGGTCTGGCCGGTGTAATCGAATCCTGTCATGGGCTTGCCCCGTTTTGCATGGAGCGCCCATCGTAGGAGAAGTGGCGCGGCGGCTCGTAGTCCGAATGAACGATGCCCGGGGCGGTGGCGCTGCGCAAGATGCTGGGCAAACCAAGGGAGACGCCCTCATGTCCGCTACCTCGCAGCACACGTCCTCGACACCTCCGTCCACGTCCACCAAGCCGGCTTCGCTCCACCCCAACCTGCCGGTGGGACGCTTCATCACCACCGCCGGGGGGCTGCGCCTGCACTGCCTGGATACTGGCGCCGGCGAGCCGGTGGTCTTTATCCACGGCAGCGGACCGGGCGCGAGCGGGCACAGCAACTTCCGCCACAACGTGCCGGCGTTTGCCGCGGCGGGCTTCCGTACCGTGGTGGTGGACCTGCCGGGCTACGGGCTGTCGTCCAAGCCGGACGATGTGGAATACACGCTGGACTTCTTCGTCGCCGCGCTGCGCGAGCAGCTGCTGGCGCTGGAACTGCCGCGCTGCGTGCTGGTGGGCAACTCGCTGGGCGGCGCGATCGCGCTGCAGTACGCGCTGGACTACCCCGAGCATGTCAGTCGCCTGGTAATGATGGCGCCCGGCGGCGTGGAAGAGCGCGAAACCTATTTCCAGATGGCGGGCATCCAGCGCATGGTGTCGCTGTTCACCGGCGGCCACATGAACCCCGACACCATGCGCCAGCTGCTGCAACTGCTGGTGCACGACGCCAGCCTGGTCACCGACGCGCTGGTCGACGAGCGCATGGCGGTATGCCGCGAGCAGCCGCGCGAAGTGCTGGCGACGATGAAGGTGCCCAACCTGACCGCGCGCCTGGGCGAGATCCGCTGCCCGGTGCTGGGCTTCTGGGGCACCGAGGATCAGTTCAATCCCGCCTCGGGCGCAGCGAAGTTCCTGAGCGGCTGCGCCGATGCACGCTTTGTCATGATCAACCGCTGCGGCCATTGGGTGATGGTCGAGCACGCGGCGTATTTCAACCGCGAATGCCTGGGCTTCCTGGCCGAGACCGCTCCGGGCGGCGCGGCATAATTGCCCTCGCCCCCAAAACAAAGACCAAGGAGACATCATGGAATACCCGTATGACCTGTTCGGCCTGCGCGGCAAGGTAGCGGCCATCACCGGCGCCGCGCGCGGCATCGGCGCCGAGACCGCGCGCATGCTCGCAGCCGCCGGTGCCAGGGTGGCCGTGCTCGACGTGCTGGAAGCAGACGGCAAGGCCACGGCCGAAGCGATCTGTGCGGCCGGCGGCGAGGCAGCGTTCTGGAAGCTTGACGTCACACGCGAAGACGAGGTGGCGCGCGTGTTCGCCGAGATCGCGGAGCGCTTCGGCGGCCTCGGCATCCTGGTGAACAACGCCGGCATCGAAGGACCCAATGCGCCCACCCATGAACTGGCGCTGGAGCAATGGCAGCAGGTGATGGCGGTGAACGTGACCGGCACCTTCCTGTGTACCAAGCACGCCATCGCACATATGGAGCGCGCCGGTGGCGGCGCCATCGTCAACGTGTCGTCGATGTACGGCACCGCCGGCGGGCCGGACGTGCCGCCGTACCACGCGTCGAAGGCGGCGGTGCGGATGATGGCCAAGACCGACGCGCTGCTGTATGCCAGCAAGAACATCCGCGCCAATTCGATCCATCCTGGCTTTATCCGCACGCCGATGCTGGAACACGTGGCCCAGGCGTCGGGGCAGGGCGAGGGGCTGTTCGACTACCTGGGCGGCCTTACGCCCGCGGGCAAGGTGGGACAGCCGCGCGACATCGCGGCGGGCATCCTGTATCTGGTGTCCGACGCGGGACGCTACGTCACCGGCGCCGAACTGGTGATCGACGGCGGCTACACCGCACGCTGAAACCCACGACCGGAGAATCCCATGCCCCAGGCCCCCGACAGCGCCGCGATGAAGGCGACGCTGCTCGCCTATGTCGAGCGCTTCAATGCCGGCGACGCGCAGGGCGTTGCCGCGCTCTACGCCGACGACGCCACCGTCGAAGACCCGGTCGGCGCGCAGCCCATCGTTGGCAAGCCCGCCATCCTGGCGTTCTACCAGCATGCCATGGCGCTGGGCGCGCGGCTGGAGGTGGTGGCGCCGCCGCGCGGCTCGCACGGCAACGCCGCGGCGCTGACCTTCGCCGTGCATGCGCGGCTGGAAGGGCGCCCGGCACGCATCGACGTGACCGACATCATGAGCTTCGGCGACGACGGCCGCATCCGCAGCATGCGCGCCCACTGGGGCCCGGACGACGTGCATTTCCTGTAAGCGCGCCGCGCCGATGGCCCGCCACACCCGCGAGGATGCCGCCGTCACGCGCGCACGCATCCTCGCCAGCGCGCAGCAGCTGATACGCCACCGCGGCCTGCACTGCGTCACCGTCGACGACGTGGCGCGTGCCATCGGCATGACGCGCGGCGCCGTCTACGGACACTTCCGTTCCCGCGCCGAACTGCTTGGCGCGCTGCTGGCCTGCGCCGAAGCCGATTTCGCCGCCCGGCTTGCGCCGCTGGCGCAGGGTGGCGCCGGCCCGGACGCATTGGCGCAGGCGTTGCAGGCCCTTCTGCACGGCGACGAACTCGCGCGCCATGTCAGCCTGATTGCCGCGCTGCTGCAGCACAAGTGCGGCGACGCCTGCGAGCTGTGTCCGCTGCGCCAGCGCGTGCTGCGCGGCGTCGAATCGCTGCGCGTCACGTTCGCGATGCTGTTGCCCACCCCGGATCTGGCCGGCCTGCTGGTGGCACACCTGTGGGGCCTGCTGGGCGCGCACGCGATGCATCTGGCGCCGGCCGGGCTATCCGGCAGCGCCGCGGCGCTGGCCCGGCTGTACCAGGGCCGGGCGGCACTGTCCGGCGCGCGCGCTTCCTGTCGATCGGACGCCACTTCCGCCCCGCGCTGATGCGGGATACCCCTTAGTCTGCTCGGACGAAGAGCTCCGTCCCGCCGCTGACTACGATGCTCTCAATAGCCCGGAAAAAAGCAGGGCAAGCGGAGGAGACAGCGATGAAGCGGCTCGGATTGCGTTGGGCGGCAGGCCTGGTCGGGGCTGGCGCTGCCATGGGCGTGGCCTGGGGGCTGGCAGTGAGTGCCAGCCAGGACGACCGGCCCGCGGCGACGCTGCCTGGGACTGCCGCGACACTGGAGCACTGCGACGACGCGTGCGTGCGCAGCCGTGGCGCCGCGGCACTGGTGGTGCTGAGCCAGCGCCCGCCGCAGTAACGCTGCAAGGATCGGCCGGCCCGCGCTGCGGGCCGGTCACGCGTCGCTTGCTCAGTTGCGGGTGGTCTGCCGCTGGGCCTGCAGCGCTTCCGCGCGCGCCTTCACGTCGCGTGCCACCTGGTCGAAGCCCTGCTTCACCCAGGCGCCGTGCTCGCGCATGATGGTCTCGGCGTTCAGGCCCAGGAACAGGTCGGTGGTGAAGTAGCGGCTGCGTTCCGGGCCGATCGCTTCCAGGTACTGGTCGCGCCGCGCGGCGTCCTTGTTGTCGTCGGTCGGGCGCTGCTCCCACGACAGCAGCCGCTCCGGTTCCCACGCCACCAGGTACTCGTTGACCGGGATCACCTGGTCGGTGCCGGGAATGCGCACCTGCATGTGCACCATGTCGCCGAGCCGGCCGGTGGTTTCCAGTCCGGGACAGAACGTATTCCATTCGCGATAGCGCGCAAAGTCGGTCAGCACTTCCCACACCAGCGCTACCGGCGCGTCGATTTCTACCTGGATCGACGTTACCAGATTCTCGGCCTTGGCCATGTCTTCTCCTTCATCAAGGTCATTGGGAAGGGAAACACGAGAGCCACCCGCCGGCGCCCCGCATACCCCGAACGGACGAGTCCGGGTGGACGAAGGCGACACCATCGCGGTGATGCAAATTGAGGCTGGCCCCGCGCTCGCGCTGTCCGGCGGCGGCGATGCGCGGCGGGGCCGCATTTCTCCATCTGCTGTGAGCTTGGTGCCGGCCATCGGGGATGGCCGGCGTTTTTTTTGGGGGGGAGTTGTCCTTGCTGTGTTTTTGCGGGACTTCGTTGATGCTGCGGCCCTCACCCCGACCCTCTCCCGCGAGCGGGAGAGGGAGTACGCAAGCTGGAATTGAAAAGCCCGATGCCGTTGATGATGCTGCGGTTTGCTCCCCTCTCCCGCTTGCGGGAGAGGGGTTGGGGGTGAGGGCAGGCGCGTGCAATAGCGACGGCCTTCACTTCGTGGATACTCCGGCCCTCACCCCGACCCTCTCCCGCGAGCGGGAGAGGGAATACGCAATCGGTGTCGGGATGGTCTGCGCTTACGAAGCAGCAAGCACACGCCGGCTGGCCCGGCCTCGCCACACCAGCAGCAATCCCGCCGCGGCCAGCAGGCCACCGGCGACTGGCACGGCGCGATAGCCGAGCCCCAGGCTGATGACCCCGCCCCCCAGCGCGGCACCGAGGGCATTGCCGAGATTGAAGGCGCCGACGTTGATCGACGAGGCCAGTCCCGGCGCTTCCGCCGCGGCTTCCATCACCCGCATCTGTACCGGCGGCACCACGGCGAAGGTCGCGGCGCCCCACAGCAACAGCCCGAGCGCCGCGGTGACGTGGTGGGCGAAGGCGAAAGGCAGCACCAGCATGATGACGGCCAGCGCCGACAGCACGATCCTGGCCGCGCCATCGAGCGACCAGTCCGCAAGCCGTCCGCCCACATGGTTGCCGATGGTGAAGCCAACGCCGATCAGCACCAGCGCGAAGGTGACAAAGCTGCCGGATGCGCCAGTGAGCTCGGCCAGCACCGGCGCGATGTAGGTGTAGAGCGTGAACATCGCGCCAGCGCCCAGCACCGTTGTCGCCAGCGCCAGCAACACATTGGGGCGGGTGAGCACCGCCAGTTCCCGGCGCACATCCGGCGGCGTGCCGCGCTCGCCTTGCGGCAGCGCCAGCCAGAGCGCGACGATGGCGACCAGTCCCAGCACGGCAGTGCCGGCGAACGCCAGGCGCCAGCCGACCTGCTGGCCGATCCAGGTTGCCGCGGGCACGCCGCCAATGTTTGCGATGGTCAGCCCCATGAACATGGTGGCCACGGCGCTGGCCTGCTTGTCCTTCGGCACCACGCTTGCCGCCACCACGGCACCGAGCCCGAAGAAGGCGCCGTGGTTCAGGCTGGTGACCAGGCGCGACGCAAGCAGCGTCGCGTATCCCGGCGCGAGCGCCGACAGCAGGTTGCCGATGGTGAAGATCGCCATCAGCGCCATCAGTGCGGCGCGCTTGCCGAAGCGGCTGAACAGCAGCGTCATCACGGGCGCGCCGACCATCACGCCAATCGCATATGCGGTGATCAGCATCCCCGCCGTGGGGATGCTGACGTCGACGCCTTCGGCGATCACGGGGAGCAAGCCCATCGGCGCGAATTCGGTGGTGCCGATGCCGAAGGCACCAATGGCCAGCGCAAGCAGTGCGGTATTGGATTTCATCGTGGCAACCCGATCAGGCCGCGGCCCGGCCGTCGTAGGCGGGATAGTCGGTGTAGCCCTCGGCACCGCCGCCGTAGTGGAGCGCGCGGTTCGACGCGGCCAGGGGCCAGTCGTTCTGCAGCCGTGCGACGAGGTCGGGGTTGGCAATGAACGGCTCGCCGAATGCCGCCATGTCGATGCGGCCAGCGGCGATCAGATTCTCTGCGCGCGTGCGCGTCATGCCACCCGCAAGGATCAGCACGCCCTTGAAGCGGCGGCGGAACTTGGCGAGGAAATCGTCCGGCATGGCCGAGCTGCCGCGCGTGCTCTGGTCCATCAGGTGCACATACGCAATATTGCGCCGCGACAGCTCATCGGCGAGATGGAGGTAGGTCTCCTCGAGATCGGCGTAGTGGCCCATGTCGCCCAGGCCGCCATAGGGCGACAGCCGGATGGCGGTGCGATGCGCACCGATGCGCGCCACCACCGCATCGATGGCGGCCAGTGCGAAGCGGGTGCGGCTTGCCAGCGTGTCGCCGCGGAATTCATCGGTGCGGTCGTTCACGGTCGGGTTCAGGAACTGTTCGATCAGGTAGCCATTGGCGCCGTGCAGCTCGACGCCGTCGAAGCCGGCCTCGACCGCATTGGCCGCCGCCTCGGCAAAATCGGCGATCACGCCATAGACCTCGCCGCTCGTCAGTGCGCGCGGCACGGAGGCATCGACCGCACCGGGCGTGCCGTCGGCGGTATAGCCCCAGGCCTTGGTGTCTTTCGCGACCTGGCCGGTGGCACTGACCGGCTGGATGCCGCCGGGCTGGATCGACACATGGCTTACGCGGCCGACATGCCAGAGCTGGGTGAAGATGGTGCCGCCCTTGGCATGGACGGCGTCCGTGACCTTGCGCCAGCCCTGCACCTGCTGCGGGGTGTAAAGGCCGGGATTGAACAGGAAGCCCTGCGCGCTGGGAGAGATCACCGTACCTTCGGTCACGATCAGTCCGGCGTCGGCGCGCTGGCTGTAATAGAGCGCGTTGAGGTCGTTGGGCACCCCGTCCGGATTGCGGGAACGGGTCAGCGGGGCCATGGCGATCCGGTTGGCGAGCTGGCGCTCGCCCAGGGTGAAGGGCTTGAACAGTAGACTCATTGGAGAACCTCGATCAGGAAGGGCACGGCCCGCCGGCTACGTGGCAGCGGGTCCCGGGCGTTCATCAACAGACCGAAGTTTGCGCGGTTTATATTTGTTGAGTAAGCCTCGTATCGGTCAAATACTTTTGAATTCGCCGCAAGAGTAGGGCACTTCCTGCGGCTGCGCGGCCATGCCGTCCTTCAGGATGGACATGCCCCTCGGAGCGGGACAACGAAAGGCAAGTGGCTGGCGCGCCGCCTCAGGTCCGCATTGCCGTCGCACCGAGCTCCGCGAAGGTTTCGGCGACCCAGTCGGCGATGTAGTCCGTGGCATTGGCCTGGTTGTCCGCGCTGCAGTGCTCGACGCCGCCCTCGCGCGAAGTGAAGATCTTCAGTTCCCGCTTAGGGCTGTTGACGGCGCCTTCATACTGGCGGCGTGCGTCCGCGATCGGGATCTGGCGGTCGTTGGCACCGTGCACAACCAGCAATGGCACAGTGATCTGCGCGATCACCGGCGCCAGCGTGACCCGCGCGGCCAGCGCCATGAATTCGTCGATCGAACTCTTGCCCCAGACCCACCGAACGTGATCCCAGTAGTGAGGAACGGGCCAGTCGCCTTCGCGGGCCAGCCGGCGGCGCTGCAGTTCACCCCAGTCGTACATGGCGCCCCAGGCGACGCATAGCTTGTAGCGCTTGTCCAGCGCCGCCGCACGCGGCGCATAGTAGCCGCCCAGCGACCAGGCGGCGATGCCGGTCAAGCCGGCGTCGACGTCATCGCGCGTTTCGAGATAGTCCATCACGGCACCGGCCCAGGTCTCGGCCTCGACCACGGCTGTCAGCCCGTGCAGGCGCAGCGCTTCGCCGACGCCCGGCTGGTCGACGGCGATGCTGGATATGCCGCGCCTTGCCAGCGCCTGCTGGATGCCGCAGCCATAGAGCATCTCCTTGGTGCTGTCGAGGCCATTGAACAGCGCCACGCAAGGCGACGGACCGCCGTGCGGGCGCTGAGCCCGGACCAACAGCCCGGAGAGTGCCTTGCCCTGGCAGGCAATCTCGACCCGCTCGCAGTTCTCGTCATGCAGGTCGACGAACTTCGCAAAGCTGTCGAGCATCTTGCGGTATGCAAGCTTGCGTGGGGCATGGTCGCGGTGCTGCATGCGCTCGGCGGTCAGATAGTAGATGGCGGCGCGGCGGTGCTTGGCGCCGGCGCTCATGCGGCGCCCGGCGGCGAGGTCCTCGGCTGCCAGGTCGACCAGCCGGTCAGCCTGTTCGCACCAGGCGCGGAAGAAGGCGTCCGTGCCCTCGTCATCGCCGCACCTGGAGGCTTCTATGAGCTGGCGGCAAATGGCATCAACCTCGCCGATGTGCGCACCCATGGAGAGAGCAAGGTTGGCAGACAGGTTCCAGACGTAGTTGCCGGGAAAGTACTCAAGCACGATGGCTCCTTTCGAACTATTTGCATAAGACGTGAGATGGCTGCCTCGCGCTTGCGCTGATGCCGGCGGTCTCGTGCTCGAGCATGGCTATCAGCTCAGTCCAGCGAGATGCCCTTTGCGCGGATCAGGGCGCTCCATTTCCTTGCCTCGGCCCGCAGCATGGCCTGCATCGCTTCCGGCGTGGCGCAGAGCGGTTCGCTACCCAGCTCGCGGATCTTCATCGCCACCTCGGGGGAGCCCGTGATACGCGTCAGTTCCGCGTTGAGGCGCTGAACGATTTCTGCGGGCACGCCTGCAGGTGCCCATACGCCATGCCAGCCAAAGCTGGCGACTCCGGGGTAGGTTTCGGCAACCGCCGGCAACGCAGCGAACTGCGCGTGGCGCGTCGGTCCGGTAAAGGCAATGGCCCGCACCTTGCGCGCCCGGATCATCGGAATTGCGGAAGCGGCCGGCTCGACCAGCAACTGGACTTGTCCGGCGATGAGATCGGTCATGGCTCCCGCCTTGTAGGGCACGTGCAGCATCTGGACCTGCGCCGCCTGCGACAGCAGTTCCATGATCAGATGGGCGAAGCCCCCGATGCCATAGGATGCGTAGGCGAGTTGGCCGGGACGGGAGCTGGCGTAGGCGACGAGTTCGTGCAGCGACGTCACCGGAAGATCGTTGTTCACCACCATGAACGAGCCCTGGGCCAGCAGCGGCGACACGGGCCTGAGGTCCTTGTCCGGGTCGAATGGCAGTTTTCGATAGAGGAACGGATTGATCGCGAACGCGCTCGATACGGTGTACAGCAGCGTGTAGCCGTCCGGAGCCGCCTTTGCGACGGCATCCGACGCGAGGTTCGCGCCTGCTCCGGGCCGGTTGTCGACGACGACCGGAACCCCAAGGGCTTGCGCAAGCCTGGCAGCGTAGATCCGCGCGTACGTATCCGGCGGGGAGCCCGGAGGCCCCATGTTGATCAGTTTGACGGGCTTGGCAGGCCACGCCGGCTGCGCAACGGCGGCGCGCCATGGCAGCAGACCGGCCGCGGCCACCGCGCCGGCGGCGCGGGCGAGAAAATTTCTACGCGTGGTGCTCATGTCGGGTCTCCCTCAGCATGCCGGCGGAATGACGGGCAGGAGCACGAATGACGCGTACTTGCCGCCGGTATGGACCGTGGTCTGGCCGGCGAATCGTTCGGCCGCGCGATCCTCGGGGTGATCGTGCAGCAGCACCGATGAGCCGCGCATCGATTTGCCATAGATCTGGGAATAGGGTCCGGGCAGGTCGTGCTCGAAGTCCGAACTGCCGACGGTCAGCACCAGCCGGTAGCCCTTGGGGAAGACGAAGCACATGGGCCAGATCTCGACCTCCAGCGCGTAGACCTGGTTCGGCTCGAGCAGCTGGATCTCCTGGTGCAAATGCACGGGCTGATACGGCGTGGACGCTTGCGGGTCCAGCTTCCGGTGTGATGCCCTGAGCCAGCCTTGCGCCAGCGGTGCGTTGGGTTCGACCGCCCCGACGATCAGATGCTCGCTGCCGTCCGGTGCGAAAGCCCGCACCGTCAGGAACAAATCAGCGTCCGCGGCTGTGCTGGAAATCCACAGCGTGGCAGCCAGCGGGCCCGTCACCTCGGTGTCTTGCTCGAATGGCGCGGTGCTGAAGCTGGCCTTGCCCGCCATGCCGTCAAAAACGAGCTGCGACGCCGTCCCGGCCGGCTGCGGCCGCAGCCCGTGGTCGGCGGCATCGAGATACATGGGTGTCCAGGCGGTGCGCGCCAGCGGCCACTCATGCTCATGGCGCTCCTCGAAGCGGTCCACGTGGCGCACCTGCATCGTGATCGGCGGCCGGCGATCCCAGCCGTTGTCCTCGCCCTTCAGAAAATGGTCGAAGAACCGCTTCTGCAGCGCCACGCCATAGTCGGTCTAGAACTCCGTCCAA
>JABFVP010000061.1 GCA_013362725.1 Cupriavidus sp. | reverse complement strand
CTGGCGCACATCGCCGGCGCCAGCGTCAGCGCAAAGAACAGCGAGAACGCGATCGACACCGCCAGGGTCACGGCGAAATGCCGGTAGATCACGCCCACCGCGCTGCCGAAGAACGCCATCGGCACGAATACCGCGCACAGCACCAGCGTCACCGCGACCAGCGCGCCGGAGACTTCGCGCATCGAGCGCGCCGCGGCCTGCATCGCGCCGACGCCGTCGCTGCGCATGATGCGCTCGACGTTTTCCACCACCACGATGGCGTCGTCGACCAGGATGCCGATCGCCAGCACCACGCCGAACAGCGTGATCACGTTCAGCGACAGGCCCAGCGCGTACAGGCACGCGACCGTGCCCAGCAGCGATACCGGCACCACGATGCACGGGATCAGCGTGGCGCGCAGGTTGCCGAGGAACAGGTACAGGATCAGGAACACCAGCACCGTGGCCTCGATCAGCGTCAGCACCACGCGCGAGATCGAGGCCTGCACGAAGGTGGCGCCGTCATACGAGATCTCATAGCGCACGTCGCCCGGGAAGCCCTTGCTGGCGGCATCGAGCGCGGCGCGCACGGTACGCGAGGTCTGCAGCACGTTGGCGCCGTCGGCGAGCTTCAGTCCGATCGACGCGGCGTTGCGCGTGTTCAGCGTGGAGCCGTAGCGGTAGTCGCTGGCGGCCAGTTCCACCCGCGCCACGTCGCGCAGCAGCACCGCCGAGCCATCGGTGGCGGCGCGCACCACGATGCGCCCGAATGCCTGTGCGTCGCTCATCGGCGCGGGCGGGCGCACGATCGCCTGGAACGGCTGGCCCGGCACCGCCGGCGCGCCGCCCAGCTGGCCCGGCGTGACGTTGCCGTTGCGCGCGCGGATGGCGGCCTCGACCTCGGCCGTGGTCAGGTTCAAGGCGTTCAGCTTGTCCGGGTCGAACCAGATCCGCAGCGCGTACTCGGCGCCGTAGGGCTCGGCCTTGCCGATGCCGGGCAGGCGGCGCAGCAGCGGCAGCACCGAGCCGGCGGCAAAGTCGCCCAGCGCGGTTTCGTCCAGCTGGCCGCTGTCCGACACCAGCGACACATACATGAAGGCGCTGCTGCTGGCCTGGTCGACATAGACCCCGCCGCGACGCACCGCCTCGGGCAGCAGCGGCTCGGCCTGGGCCACGCGGTTGCGCACGTTGACCTGCGCCAGCTGCGGGTCGGTGCCCTGGCGGAAGCCCAGCGTCACCGTGGCGGTGCCGCCCTCGCTGCTGGAATCGAGGTAGAGCAGGCCCGGAATGCCATGCATCTGCTGCTCCAGCACCGCGGTGACGCGGTCCTCCACCGTGCGCGCGGACGCGCCGGGGTAATCGGCATAGATGATCACCGTGGGCGGCGCCACCGCCGGATACTGGGCGATGGGGATGCGGTTCAGGGCCAGCAGGCCCGCCACCACGGTCAGGATGGCCAGCACCCAGGCGAACGCCGGGCGCTTCAGGAAAAACGACGCCATGTCAGGTCAGGGCTGGCACGGGCGCACGGCAAGTGAAGATCGGCCGTGGCTCCGGTGCGGTTGGAACGGAACGGCTTGGGTGCGGAGACGCCGCAACGACTGCGGCAAGTTGGCGCGTACACGGGGTACGGGGGTCCGGCGGGAAAGGACCCGGCGCTGCGGCGGAAAGGATCGGTGAGGATCGACGCCGGCGAGCGGCCGTCATACTGCGGCCTTGCCGGCGATTATAGACAGGGAAGCGCGGCCCGGACAACGCAAACGTCACATTGCCGGCCCCCACCGAGGTTGGGGCGGGGCGGGAACTACAGGTCGCGTGCGGCGAAGGCGTCGCACTTGCGGATGTCGCCCGACTCGATGCCGCGGCGCAGCCAACGCACGCGCTGCTCGCTGGAGCCGTGGGTAAACGCTTCGGGCACGACATAGCCCTGCGACTGGCGCTGCAGCCGGTCGTCGCCGACCGCGGCTGCGGCTTTCAGGCCTTCTTCGATATCGCCCGGTTCCAGCAGCTGCTGGTTGGCGCGCTGCGCGGTGGCGGCCCAGACCCCGGCGAGGCAGTCGGCCTGCAGCTCCATGCGCACCGACAGCTGGTTGGCCTGGGCCTCGCCCATGCGGCGGCGCGCATTGTCGACCTTGTCCGAGACGCCCAGCAGGTTCTGCACATGGTGGCCGATCTCGTGCGCGATCACGTAGGCCTGGGCAAAGTCGCCACCGGCGCCAAAGCGCTGGCGCAGTTCGTCATAGAAGGCCAAGTCGATATAGACCTTCTGGTCGCCGGGGCAGTAGAAAGGGCCCATTGCCGACTGGCCGGTGCCGCATGCCGTCGGCGTGGCGCCGGAGAACAGCACCAGCGTGGGCGGCGCATAGCGGCGGTTGAGCTCGGTTTCGAAGATGTGTTGCCAGGTGCGCTCGGTATTGCCCAGCACCTTGCGCGTGAACACCGTCATCTGGTCCGTCGCCGGCGGCCGGTTGGCCTGCTGCTGTTGCTGCTGCGGGCCGGAGCCCTGCAGCACCGACGCGCCCTGCATGATCAGCATCGGGTCGATGCCGAAGAAATACGACGCCGCCAGCGCGATGATGACCGTGCCGATGCCGATCGACTTGCCGCCAAGGCCGCCGAAGCCACCGCGGCGGTCTTCAACGTGCTGGCTTTCGGCTTCGTCATCTAGGCGCATGGGGGCTCCGGGGGCTTGGGGGAAGAGGGCAGGGAAAGTGGAATTCAGTATAGCAATCCGCGCCTAGGTGCTCGCGCTTGTGCTCGCTCCCGCAGCGCGCCGTGCCGGCGGATGCGCACAGCGGCACGCCAAAAAAAACACCGCCCACTCGCCCTGGAGACGGGCAATGCGGGCGGTGTGCGGCAAAGCGAAGAAACCGGGTTTGCACCCGGTTCCGTGATGGCGTGGTCGTTCCGCAGCGGGAACGCGCGCAGTGCGCTCAGGCCAGTGCAGCCTCGCGTTTGGCCGGCGCGGCGGCCAGCGCGCTGGCGCTCACCTCGGCCACGCGCAGCAGGTTGGTGGTGCCGCCCTGGCCGAACGGCATGCCGGCGGCGATGGTGATCTGGTCACCCGGCGCGGCGTAGCCTTCGGCGACGGCGGCGCGCGTGGCGGCCTCGACCATTTCATCGACGCTCTGCACGTCCGGGCTCACGGTGGAGTGGATGCCCCACGCGATCGCCAGCCGGCGCGCGATCTCGAGGTTCGGCGTGATGCTGACGATCGGCGCGCATGGCCGTTCGCGCGCGGCGCGCAGCGCGGTCGAGCCGGACGAGGTATAGGTCACCGTGGCCGCCGCGCCGATGATGTGCGTGACTTCGCGCAGCGCGGCGCAAATGGCGTCCTGGCGCGTGTTCAGCGGAGTCTCGTGCTGGGCGTCTAGCAGGTTGCGGTACAGCGGGTCGCGCTCGACCTCGGTGACGATGCGGTTCATCATCGACACCGCCGGCACCGGATAGCGGCCGTTGGCCGACTCGGCCGACAGCATCACCGCATCGGCGCCTTCATAGATGGCGCTGGCCACGTCCGACGCTTCGGCGCGCGTCGGCACCGGCGAGTCGATCATCGATTCCAGCATCTGCGTGGCGATCACCACCGGCTTGCCCAGCTGGCGGCATACGCGCAGGATGCGCTTCTGCACGCCGGGCACGCGCTCGGGCGGCAGCTCAACGCCGAGGTCGCCGCGCGCCACCATCACCGAATCGGACACGCGCACGATCTCTTCGAGCTGCTGCAGCGCGGCCGGCTTCTCGATCTTCGACAGGATGCCGGCACGGGTGCCGACGATCTCGCGCGCCTCGACGATGTCGGACGGGCGCTGCACGAACGACAGGCCGATCCAGTCGGCGCCCAGCGACAGCGCGAAGTCCAGGTCCTTGCGGTCCTTTTCCGTCAGCGCCGGGATGGGGATCACCGCGTCGGGAACGTTCACGCCCTTGCGGTCGGACAGCGAGCCGTTGTTGGCGACGCGCGTGGTGATGGTGCCGGTGGTGACCGACTCGATCGCCAGGCGCACCTTGCCGTCGTCGATCAGCAGCGACTGGCCGGGCTGCGCGGCCTGGAACAGCTCCGGATGCGGCAGGTAGACACGGGTGCCGTCGCCCGGGGTCGGGTCGCTGTCGAGCACGAACACATCGCCGGTGCGCACCGCGACCTTGCCGGCGGCGAAGGTGCCGATGCGCAGCTTGGGTCCCTGCAGATCGGCCAGCACGGCGATGGGGCGGCCGGTCTCGGCCTCGACCTGGCGCACCGCGTCGTAGCGCGCGCGGTGGTCGTCGTGCGTGCCATGGCTGAAGTTCAGCCGGAACACGTCCGCGCCGGCCTCGAACAGCGCGCGGATCACCGCGATGTCGGTGCTGGCGGGGCCGAGCGTGGCCACGATCTTCGCTTTGCGCTGGCGTCTCATGATGTCTCCTCTTCCATTCTCGGTAGCGGCGCGTCGGCGCCGCGAGTCAGTCGGTACTACGTTGGCGGCGATCGTCAGACGATCAGGATCGCGCGGAAATCGTTCACGTTGGTGCGGGTCGGGCCGGTGACGATCAGGTCGTCCAGGCCGGCGAAGAAGCCGTAGCCGTCGTTGTTCTCCAGGTGCGCGCGCGCCTGCAGCCCGCGCGCGCCGGCGCGGGTCAGCGTGTCGGGCGACAGAAGCGCACCGGCGTTGTCTTCGGAGCCGTCGATGCCATCGGTGTCGCCGGCGATCGCATGCACCCCGGGCAGGCCGTCGAGCGCCACCGCCAGCGCCAGCAGGAACTCGGCATTGCGCCCGCCGCGGCCCTTGCCGCGCACGGTCACGGTGGTCTCGCCGCCGGACAGGATCACGCACGGCTTGCCGAAGGGCTGGCCGCGCTGCGCCACCTGGCGCGCGATCGCGGCATGCACTTCGGCGACTTCGCGCGCTTCGCCCTCGATGCAGTCGGACAGGATGTGGGCCTCGAAACCCAGTTCGCGCGCCCGCGCCGCGGCGGCTTCCAGCGCCTGCTGCGCGGTGGCCAGCGTCACGCTGCGGTGGCCGTTGAAGCGCGCATCGCCAGGCTTGGGGGTTTCGCCGGCACCGCTCTCCAGGTGCGCGCGCACGTTGGCCGGCACCTCGATGCCGTACTTGGCGATCACCGCCAGCGCATCGGCGCAGGTGGTCGCATCCGGCAGCGTCGGCCCGCTGGCGATCAGCGTCGGGTCATCGCCGGGAATATCGGAAATCAGCAGCGTTTCGACGCGTGCCGGCGCGCAGTGCAGCGCCAGGCGGCCGCCCTTGAGCGCCGACAGGTGCTTGCGCACGCAGTTCATCTCGCCGATGCTGGCGCCGCTCCTGAGCAGCGCCTTGTTCACGGCTTGCTTGTCAGCCAGCGTCAGTCCGGGCGCGGGCGCCGCCAGCAGCGCGGAGCCGCCGCCGGAGATCAGGCACAGCACCAGGTCGTCGGCGGTCAGGTCCTGCACCAGCTCCACCATGCGCTGCGCGGCGCGCGCGCCGGCTTCGTCGGGAACGGGGTGGGCGGCTTCGACCACTTCGATGCGCTTGCAGTCGGCGCCGTGACCGTAGCGCGTCACCACCAGGCCCGACAGCTCGCCTTGCCAGTTCGCCTCGACCGCCTGCGCCATCGCGGCGGCGGCCTTGCCGGCGCCGATCACCACGGTGCGGCCCTTGGGCGGCGCGGGCAGGTGCGGCGGCAGGCAGTGGCTGGCGCTGACGGAGGCGACCGCGGTATCGAACAGGTCGCGCAGCAGCGCGCGCGGTTCAGCGTTGGCTGCGGTGCGCTGGGGCGACAGCAGGGCGGCTTGGGGTTCGGTGACGAGCATGAAGAATCCTGGGTGCTGACGGGGAAAGCGAGTCGTCCCCGCTGGGCGGGGACGACAGGTTGCTGCTTACTTGGCGTTGGCGATCTGGTGGTTCGACATGATCTCGATCGCGCGGCACAGGGCCGAGTGGTCCTGCTTGCCCAGGCCGTTGGCCGAGCAGGTGTTGAACAGTTCCTGCGCGGTGGCGGTGTTGGGCAGTGCCACGCCCAGCGCCTTGGCGCCCTGCAGCGCCAGGTTCAGGTCCTTCTGGTGCAGCTCGATGCGGAAGCCCGGGTCGAAGGTGCGCTTGACCATGCGGTCGCCGTGGACTTCAAGGATGCGCGACGCGGCAAAGCCGCCCATCAGCGCCTCGCGCACCTTGGCCGGATCGGCACCGGCCTTGGAGGCGAACAGCAGCGCTTCGGACACCGCCTGGATATTCAGCGCGACGATGATCTGGTTGGCCACCTTGGTGGTCTGGCCGTCGCCGTTGCCGCCCACCAGCGTGATGTTCTTGCCCATCAGCTCGAACAGCGGCTTGACCTGGTCGAAGGCCTCCTGCGGGCCGCCGACCATGATCGTCAGCGACGCGGCCTTGGCGCCCACTTCACCGCCCGACACCGGCGCGTCCAGGTACGAAGCGCCCAGCTTGTTGATGCGCGCGGCGAAGTCCTTGGTGGCGATCGGCGAGATCGAGCTCATGTCGACCACGATCTTGCTGTAGCTGGCTTCCTTGCCGGCGGCCTTGAACGCGGCGGCCACGCCCTTCTCGCTGAACAGCACCGCTTCCACGTGCGGCGTGTCCGGCACCATGATGACGATGATGTCGGCACGCTTGGCGACTTCCTCGGCGCTGGTGCAGACGGTCACGCCTGCATCGACCAGCGCCTGGGGGGCCGGGTTGACGTCATGCACGAACAGCGTGTGGCCGGCGGCGCGCAGGTGGCCCGCCATCGGTGCGCCCATGATGCCCAGGCCGATGAAGCCGACGTTGCGAGTGGTTGCCATGTGATGTCTCCTTGCTTGAGATTAAATGTGTCTTGGTTCGCGTAGGTAGTAGCGGGATACGACGGGGGCGCGGCGCTTACTGCACGCCGTGCGCGGCGCGCCAGCCCAGGCCGGCTTCGGTGGTGGTCTTGGGCTTGTATTCGCAGCCGATCCAGCCGGTGTAGCCGATCTCGTCCAGGAACTTGAACAGGTACTGGTAGTTCAGCTCACCCGTGCCCGGCTCGTTGCGGCCCGGGTTGTCGGCCAGCTGGATGTGCTTGATCTTCGGCAGGTTGGCCTTGATGGTGTTGGCGATCTCGCCTTCCATCCGCTGCATGTGGTAGATGTCGTACTGCACGTACAGGTTGGGCGCGTTGACCTGGGTGATCAGGTCCAGCGCCTGCTGCGTGCGCGACAGGAAGAAGCCCGGGATGTCGAAGGTGTTGATCGGCTCGACCAGCAGGTCGATATGCTCGGCGGCCAGCGCGCCGGCGGCGAAGCGCAGGTTCTCCACCAGCGTTTCCTGGGCCTGCTCGCGCCTGACGTTCTGCGGCAGGATGCCGACCAGGCAGTTGAGCTGGCGCACGCCCAGCACCTTGGCGTACTTGATGGCCTCGCCCACGCCGTCCTGGAACTCGCCGACGCGGTCCGGGTGGCAGGCGATGCCGCGCTCGCCCGCATCCCACTTGCCGGCGGGCAGGTTGTGCAGCACCAGGTCCAGCTGGAAGCGGTTCAGGCGGTCAGCGATCTGGTCCGCATGGAACGCATAGGGAAAGAGGAATTCCACGCCGCGGAAGCCCGCGCGCGCGGCGGCTTCGAAGCGGTCGAGAAAGCCCGCTTCGTTGAACAGCATGGTGAGATTGGCCGCAAGTTTAGTCATGAGTCTCTCCGGTTTAATTGTGTTGTCGTTCTGCCGGTGCAGAACCGGTGATGCGGGAACGCTGGTCGGCGCGGGCCGTAGCCCGCGCCTCCCATGTCGGCGTGTCGTGGCTTACGCCGTTTCCACTTCTTCCTTCAGGATCGCTTCCTCGATGTCCTCGAGGTCTTCGATCGGCTCGAACTCGTTGATGTTGTCGATCTCGGTGCCCATCGCGATATTGGTCACGCGCTCCAGGATCACCTCGACCACCACCGGCACCGAGAACTCGGCCATCAGGTCGCGCGCTTCGGCGAAGGCCGGGGCGATGTCTTCCGGCTTGAACACGCGGATCGCCTTGCAGCCCAGGCCTTCCACCACCTTGACGTGGTCCACGCCGGAGCCGTTCAGCTCCGGCGCGTTATCGTTGTCGAAGGCCAGCTGCACGCAGTAGTCCATCTCGAAGTTGCGCTGCGCCTGGCGGATCAGGCCGAGGTAGGAGTTGTTCACCACCACGTGGATGTACGGCACCTTGAACTGCGCGGCCACGGCCAGCTCTTCGATCATGAACTGGAAGTCGTAGTCGCCCGAGATCGCCACCACGTCCGAATCCGGCGAAGCGGTCTTCACGCCGATCGCGGCCGGGATGGTCCAGCCCAGCGGGCCGGCCTGGCCGCAGTTGATCCAGTGGCGCGGCTGGTTGACCGACAGGAACTGCGCCGCGGCGATCTGCGACAGGCCGATGGTGCTGACGTAGCGCACGTCGCGCGGGAAGTACTGGTTCATCTCGCGGTACACGCGCTGCGGCTTGACCGGCACGTTGTCGAAGTCGCTCTTGCGCTGCATGGTGCGGCGGCGCTTCTGCACGTCGGCGACCCAGCTCTTGCGGCACGGCAGGCGGCCGGCCATCTTCATTTCGCGGGCGACTTCGACGAACAGCTCCAGCGCGGCCTTGGCGTCCGACACGATGCCCAGGTCCGGACCGAACACGCGGCCGATCTGGGTCGGTTCGATATCGACGTGAACGAACTTGCGGCCCTTGGTGTAGACATCGACGCTGCCGGTGTGGCGGTTGGCCCAGCGGTTGCCGATGCCCATCACGAAGTCCGAGGCCAGCAGCGTGGCGTTGCCGTAGCGGTGCGAGGTCTGCAGGCCGACCATGCCGGCTTGCAGCGGGTGGTCGTCGGCCAGCACGCCCCAGCCCATCAGCGTCGGCACTACCGGCACGTTGACCAGCTCGGCGAACTCGACCAGCAGCTCGGAAGCATCGGCGTTGATCACGCCGCCGCCGCACACGATCAGCGGGCGCTCGGCCGCGTTCAGCATGGCGATGGCCTTCTCGATCTGGGCGCGCGAGGCGGCCGGCTTGTACGGCTGCAGCGACTGGTAGGTGTCGGGATCGAATTCGATCTCGGCCACCTGCACGTCGAACGGCAGGTCGATCAGCACCGGGCCCGGGCGGCCCGAGCGCATGATGTGGAAGGCCTGCTGGAACACCTGCGGCACCAGTGCCGGCTCGCGCACGGTCACGGCCCACTTGGTCACGGGCTTGGCGATCGACTCGATGTCGACGGCCTGGAAGTCTTCCTTGTACAGGCGCGCGCGCGGGGCCTGGCCGGTGATGCACAGGATGGGGATCGAATCGGCCCAGGCCGAGTACAGGCCGGTGATCATGTCGGTGCCTGCGGGGCCCGAGGTGCCGACGCAGATGCCGATATTGCCCGGCTCGGCGCGGGTGTAGCCTTCGGCCATGTGCGAGGCGCCCTCGACGTGGCGGGCCAGCACGTGGTTGATGTTGCCCGACTTGCGCATCGCCGAGTAGAACGGGTTGATGGCCGCGCCCGGCACCCCGAACGCGGTGGTCACGCCTTCCTTCTCCAGCACGGCGATTGCCGCGTCGATTGCTCTCATCTTTGCCATGATCTTGTCTCCGGTAATGGTGGGAATTTCATTGGAGTCGATCCTATTCCCGCAGGCCGGTTGGGATAAACAGAAGAGCGATCAGTTGATTCGATACCTGGAGTACGTAATATCGACTGGAAAGCCCGGCCGGACGGTCCGCGCAGGTACGCCGATGCATGCCATTGGATATGTGGTGTGACGATACGGACACGCCGCGCAGCACTGGGTACGCCAAGCGCTGCGGCAAAATGGCCGCATTTCCTGCCTCCCGGCCGGCCACTTATGCGGCGGCCTCGATCCGGTCCATCAGCCGCGCAGGGATGCCACAACCCCGGCGATGCCGCACAATGGCGCCCGGGAGACCAATATCCGATGGACAAACTCAAGCAAATCGAAGCCTTTATCGCCGTGGTGGAGCACGGCAGCATGGCCGCCGCGGCGCTGACGCAGAACGTCACGCCGGTGATGATCGGCCGCCGCATCAACGCGCTCGAAGCCCGCATCGGCGTCAAGCTGCTGCACCGGTCCACGCGCCGCATCGCCGTGACCGAACAGGGCGCGGTATTCATGGAGCAGTGCAAGAAGGCGCTGGCCGACCTCGACCGCGCCGAGATGCTGATCGCCGAAGGCAAGCACAAGGCCACCGGCCACCTGATCGTGTCGGCGCCGGCGGCGTTCGGGCGCAAGCACGTGGCGCCGCACGCGCCGGCGTTCCTGGCCAGCAACCCTGAAGTGCAGATCTCGTTCAACCTGACCGACCGCGTGGTCGACCTGGTGCGCGAGGGCTATGACGTCGGCATCCGCATCGGCGGCGCCATCGATCCGAACTTTGTCGCGATCAAGCTGGCGTCGAACAAGCGCGTGGTGTGCGGCACGCCGGCGTACTTCGCCAAATACGGCGTGCCGCAGACGCTGGACGACCTGGCCCAGCACAACTGCCTGGCGTTCAACCTGCAGGGCGGCCAGCAGCGCGGGTGGTACTTCAGCCAGAACGGCAAGACCGTGACCGTGCGCGTCAATGGCAACCTCGACTGCAACGACGGCGAGCTGCTGCACCGCTGGACCGGCGAAGGCCTGGGCCTGGGCTGGCGTTCCACCTGGGAAATCCTGCCGCAGCTGGAGAGCGGCGAGCTGATCACGGTGCTGGACGAATACGCGCTGCCCGCCTACGACATCCTCGCCGTGTACCCGCAGCAGCGTCCGGTGCCGGCCAAGATCCGCTTCTTCATCGAGCACCTGAAGGCGCAGTTCGCGCGCCCGGGCTACTGGATGGACACGGCGGGCGGCAACTGAGGCCGCCGCCGCATACGATGCCGATGGCCGCCCGGCTGGCCGACCTGGTCGTGATCGCGCACGCGCTGTTCATCGTGTTCGTGGTGGCGGGCGGCCTGCTGGTATTGCGCTGGCCGCGGGCCGCATGGGTGCACCTGCCCGCGGCGGTGTGGGGCGTGCTGATCGAATGGGCCGGCTGGATCTGTCCGCTGACGCCGCTGGAAAACACGCTGCGCCGGGCTGCCGGGCAGGCCGGCTACAGCGGCGGCTTTGTCGAGCGCTACCTGTTGCCGCTGATCTATCCGGCGGGGCTGACGCCCGCGGTGCAGCTGTGGCTGGGCCTGGTGGTGCTGGGAGTGAACGTCGCGATCTATGCGCTGTGGTGGCGCCGGCGGCGCCACCACCATGCCAGGCGCTGAGCGACCGGTTTCAGCCTGCGAGCGTGAAGCGCGGCGCGCGCTTCTCCAGGTTGGCCAGCACCGCCTCGCGCTGGTTGGGCGAGCCCACCAGCCGGTCCTGCTCGTCGGACTCGGCCTGCAGGATGGCGGCGTGGTCGCCACGCTCGGCCACCGCCATCAGCCGCTTGGCGGCGCGGATCGCATCCGGATTCTTCTGCGCGGCTTCGCGCGCGGCGGCCAGCGCCGCGGCGCGCGGCTCGTCGGCCAGATAGGTGCCCAGTCCCAGCTCGCATGCCTCGGCGCCGCTCAACACGCGCGCGCTGTAGACCAGCTCGCGCAGCACATCCGGGCGCACCAGCCCGCGCGTCAGCACCATGCCCGCCATGTCGGGCACCAGCCCCCATTTCAGCTCCATCACGGACAGCCTGGCGTCCGGCGCGACGTAGCGCACATCGGCGCCCAGCGCCACCTGTAGCCCGCCGCCGAAGGCCACGCCATGCACCGCGGCGAATACCGGCACCGGCAGCTCGCGCCAGACCATGCAGGCGTACTGCAGGCGATTGGAGATGCCGTGGGTGCGCTGGCCGAGCCGGCCCGCGCCGATGCTGTCGTGCTGCGACGCGCCCGCATCGTCCGACAACATGCCGGCCATGCGGCCCATGTCCAGCCCCGCGCAGAAGGCGCGGCCTGCGCCGGACAGCACCACCGCGCGCAGGTGAGGCAGGCGCGCCAGCTGTTCGCCGGTTTCGATCAGGGCATCGAACATGGCCTGGTCGAGCGCATTCATCTTGTCGGGGCGGTTCAGGCGGACGTCGGCGACGCCGCCTTCGATTGTCACGAGGATACGTTCATTGCTGGCGCTCATGCGGGCTCCCTGGAAGTGGCGGTGGTGGCGGTCGCCGCGCTCAGCGGCCCTTGAACTGCGGCTTGCGCTTCTCGACGAAGGCAGCCACGCCTTCCTGGCAGTCTTCGCTGCGGCTGGCGCGCGACTGCAGCGTGGCTTCGACTTCCAACTGCGCGGGCAGGTCATTGCCGAAGCTCTGGTTAAGGGCCTGCTTGATCATGGCGTAGGCCATGGTCGGCATGGTCGCCAGGTGGCGGGCCAGCTTGCCGGCCTCGTCCTGCAGTGCGGCGTCGTCGTGCACCTTCCACACCAGGCCGATGCGGTGGGCTTCTTCCGCGTCGATCTTCTCGGCCAGGATGGCCAGCGCGCGGGCGCGCATCTCGCCGGCGTAGCGCGGCAGGAAGTAGGTGCTGCCTGCATCCGGGATCAGGCCGATCTTGGAGAACGCCTGCAGGAAGCTGGCCGAGCGCGCCGCCAGCACCACGTCGCCCGCTA
>JABFVP010000557.1 GCA_013362725.1 Cupriavidus sp. | reverse complement strand
ATAGATCTGCGAGGTCAGCGTGCGGTATCCCGGCTGCATCACGCGGTAGTGGATATGCGGCGCCCGCTGGCGGCTGCGGCCCAGGCGCCGCATCAGCACGCCCACCTCCGTGTCCTCGCGCCCGATGATGTAGCCGCCCGGCCGCACCGTGAAGATCCGGAAGCCGCCCTCCGCATTGCAGCGCAGCTTGCCGCGCAGGTTGTCTTCGGACTGTGAGTCGTCTTCGTTTTCGTAGCGCCCAAACTGATTGGGCTGCCACACGATCAGCGTAGCGCCCGGCACGGGCTGGCCCGTGCGCGCATCCAGCACGCGGCCGCGCACCTCGAGCCGCTGCCCGGGCTCCTCCGCCGTCGCCAGGTGGCAGGGGTTGCTGCCTTCGGCCACCTGGTCCTTGGGGAACGGGCCGGTCACGTTCTGCGGCGTGGCTTGCTCGCCGGTGCGCGCCAGGTCCAGCGCGCGCATGGTCAGGCCCATCATGTCGCACAGCATGATCAGCTCGTCCTGCGCGGCCACCCGGCCCAGCCAGGCGGCAATGCGATAGAGCTGCGCGTCGGTCAGCTGCAGCTCGTCGAGCATGGCGTGGAAATGCCGCAGCGCCACGCCGAACTGCGCCTGCAGGGTAGCGTCCGAGCCGGGCGCGCCGGAGCACATGGCGTCCAGCGCGCGCTGCAGGGTGTAGTTGTCCTGGGTCCTCATCCTTGTCTCCTTGGTTCGCGCTTATTGGCCCGTGGCCGACAGGTCGACCGCGCGCGCCAGCAAGGTCCGGTCAGCCTTCAGCTTGTGCTTGGCAGGCTTGTGCGTCGGTGTGTGCGGGATGGCATCCACGGTGGCGATATAACGCGGCAGCTTGTGCACGGCCATGCGGCCGCGCGCCCAGGCGAGCAGCTCGGCCGCATCGGCCGACTGGCCGGGACGGAGCTGCACCGCGAGCAGGATTTCTTCCTCGCCGAGTTCCGCCGGCACGCCGATGGCCGCCGCTTCTTCCACCGCCGGGTGTTCGCCGAAGACGCGGTCGAGCTCGGCGCCGGACACGTTCTCGCCCTTGCGCCGGATCACATCCTTCTTGCGCGCGACGAAGACGTAGTAGCCATCCTCGTCCTGGCGCACCAGGTCGCCGGTGGCGAACCAGCCGTCGCGGAATGCCGCCTCGGTTTGCGCCGGGTCGCGGTAGTAGCCTTGCATCAGCGTGGGTGTGCGGATCAGCAATTCGCCCTCGCCGCCGGGGGCCACGTCGTTGCCCTCGTCGTCGACAATGCGGGCCTGCGGCAGCGGTACCGCCGGATCCGGGTGTGGCGAGATCAGGCCCATGGTGCCGAGCTTATGCGGGCCGTCGAACGGATTGGCGATCACGCCCGGGATCTCCGTCATGCCGTAGCACTCGATCAGGCGCCGCACGTGGAACTCCTGCTTCATCACGCGCACCATTTCCTCGGTCTGCGGCGCGATGAACATCTTGGTGATGCGGTGGCCGGGCACGAACTCGGCCCGCGGGCGCCGGGCCAGGATGCTGCCGGCCGCCGCCACCAGGTTCACCTGCGTCGCGCTGGTGTCGGCGGCAAGGCGCCAGAACGACGACGCCGAGAACCTGCGCATCAGCACCAGGCAGCCGCCGCATGCCAGCGCCCCGCCCACCGAGTACATCAGCGCGTTGATATGGAATAGCGGCATCACGCACATCACGCGCTCGTCGGGCTGCAGCTGCAACCGGCCGACGAAGGCTTCGGCGGTCAGCACGTAGCCGCGATGGCTGTGCATCGCGCCTTTGGGAAAGCCCGTGGTGCCGGACGTATAGATGATCAGCGCGGTGTCCCGGTCGCCGCCGTGGTCCGCAGCTTCGTCGGCAAACTCACCGGTGTCCGCTGCCATCGACTGCTCCAGCGTCGGCACGCCGTGGTCGCCGGACTCGTTGGCGCGCAGCCAGACTTCGCCGCCGAGCGCGCGGGCGATGGCCGCGCCGGTTTCCAGCGTAGCCGGTGCACACACCAGCCCGCATACCTGCGCATGCTGGAACACGTACAGCGCCTCGTCCAACCGGTATTCCGGGTTGGCCGGCACCAGGGTCGCGCCGATGCGCGCCAGCGCAAACATCAGCACGACCGTGGACGGATGGTTGGGGGACAGCACGCCGACGCGGTCGCCGCGGCGCACGTGCATGGCCTGCGCCAGCCATTGCGCGGCTTGCGCGATCCGTCCCTCGAGCTCGCGATAGCTCCAGGTCTCGCCCTCGAAAAGCAACGCCGGCTTGTCCGGATGCGCCGCCACGCGGGCCGCGAGGAAACCAGTCAGCGTGAAGTCATGCGCCGGATACTGCCTGAGCACGTCGAGCGGCGCCATCGTGCCGGTGCAGGTGGCCGGCGCGCTCATGATGCTTGCGCCGGCGCGGCGCTGTAGGCGATGGCGTGTTCGGCGGCATCGGCCAGGATGAAGCCGATCGGCTGGCGGCGCTCCTCCTGCAGGTGGGCGATCAGGCTCGCCACGCGCGCCAGCAGCGGCACGCCCTTGAGCGCGGTGGCGGGATAGCCTGCGTCCAGCAGGACGGCGGGGATCGCGCCCGAAACATTAAGCGGGAGGGGCTTGCTGTAGTGCTCGGGCACGGCGGCGGCGACCGCTTCCAGCGCGGCCACGTGGTCGCCGGCGATGTCCAGTTCACGCGCCACGGCCAGCAGGCGGTGCGCGCGTGGATCTCCCAGCTTGTGCGTCGGATGGCCAAAGCCGGGCAGCGGCTTGCGCGCCTGGCGCACGGCCCGGACCACGGAGTTGGCGCTCTCGGCCAGCGTGCCGTGTTCCCGGCCAGCAAGCACTTCAGCCAGCAACTGGCCTGCGGTTTCCGACGCGCCCAGGATCACCGAGCCGCAACCCAGCACGCCGGCCGCCACCGCGCCCTGCAACGCATCCGGCGCGGCGGCCAGCGTCATGCGCGCGGCCTGCACCGAGGGCACCAGGCCATGCTCCGCGATCGCGACGAGACAGGCGTCGGTGATCGCCACCAGTTTTGCGTCGGGCTCGCGACCGGTCAGCAGGAACAGGAAGTAGGCAGTGAAGCCCGTGTTGCCGATCAGGGCCTCGCTCAGGTCTTTGCCATGTACCGACACGCCATGGATATCCACCTGCGCGATGCTGGTCTGCCCGGCTGCCCGGGGGTGTATCGTCTCCGCCACGTTGTCTCCATTTTTTGCGCTACGCGCAATTTAATGCGATATGCGAATAATTTTAGGTGGAGGTGCGGAACTCCGCAAGAACGGTAAACCCGCACCCGCCATCATCACGCGCGGCCGGCACTGCCATTTTGGCGTGCAGGACCGGCTTGCCGTTCAGGCGCCATCCGTGAACGGGTCTGCGTTGCCGATAGTTGCGACAGCGCCGTCGGTAAACAGATCCACCTGGCGCACCGCGCCGTCGGTGAACGGATCCATTTGCCGCGCGCCATCCGTGAACGGATCGGCCTTGCGCACGGCAATCCGGCGAAACTGCTCGTCAGCCAGGCGCCCCGACTGCGAACGCTGCAGTGCCTCAACGACATGCCCACCGTTTGTGTAGACCTCGGGGGCGCGCACCGCGGCTTGCGCCCCGGCCGCCATCACTACCATCAGGGCTGCGCCAATCGATGCTTTTTTCATCACATGCTCCTTTTCCATTGAGAAGAACCTCGTGTCTTGGCGGGGCACATGCCGCGCGCCTCTCACGACTCCACTATAGTAAAACCGTACCGTACGGTACTAAAATAATTAGAGAGGGTTTATCAAATTCTTTGAAGAAACGGCCGACGGCCTGTCGCCCGCTTGAAGCCCGCATGCATTTGGTAGACTGCGCGGGGGCGCCAGCGCCCGCCCCTTGTCATTCCCGGCTACCCGATGGCATCACCCGCTAGCAATACCGACACTCCCTCGCACCGCCCGCCCCAGCGCATGACGCGCCGTGGCGAAGAGAAACGCGCCCTGATCCTGAGCACCGCCGCCGACATGTTTCTCGAGCATGGCTACGACGGCGTCAGCCTGGACGACATCGTCAAGGCGTGCGGGGGCTCCAAGACCAACGTCTACAGCTTTTTCGGCGGCAAGGACGGTTTGTTCGTGGCGGTGGTGGAGCGGCTGTGCGACCGCTTCCTGGAAAAGACCGAGAAGGGCGTGGATGTGTCGCACTGCGATGCGGCGCAGGGGCTCGGCAAGATCGCGCACAGCTTCCTGCAGTCGTTGCTGGAGGAACGCCACCTGGCGTTCCTGCGGCTGATCTTCGCGGAATCGCGGCGCTTTCCCGCGTTGGGTAACGCCTGGTATACGCGCGGTCCGGCCGCGACCTGCGCCTACGTGGCGGCCTTCCTTGGCAGCCAGCGGGCCAAAGGCACGCGGCTGTCGGCCAGTCCCGAGGTCAGCGCCAGGCTGTTCCATGGCATGGTGCTGGCGAGCGTGCTGCACCGTGCGCTGGCTACCGGCATCCGTCCGGATGACACAGAGATCGATGCGCTGGTGCGTGACGCCATTGCGGTGATCGTGCCGGCCGTCGATGCCGCCACGTCAGCGGACTGAACGGCGGAAGCGATAGCGCCAGCGGGTGCTGGACGTTTACGTTTCGGGCATCGTCACCAGGCTGGCGGACCGCGGCGTCACGTTTTCGTGAGGGACATGGTGGGGGAAGTGCCGCATCGGCAGAACTGGATCTTCTTGCCGCGAATTAAAGAAAATGCAAGGCAGCTGAAACCGGTGGGTCGGCGCGGCTGCGGCGGCACGCTTGTAGGAGCAATTCCGGCGTCTCATCGGCGCCAGCCCGACAGCGCGAAGCCAGGTGGCTGCCTAGACTGGCCTTGTCGCCGCCTGTCCTGCCACGCAGCCATGTGCGGCAATCGTCGCGCCGGACCCGACCGGACCGGCGCTTCCGACCCCAACCCTGGAGGTATTCCATGGATCCGAATCAACCCGCTCGCCATACCCGAATCGCCAGCGTGATTGCGGCAGGCCTGGCAGGCCTCAGCTGCGCCGCGGCCATCGCACAGACCACCACGCCCGCCACCCCGGCCACGCCGGCAACCCCCGCCGCACAGGGCATGCCGGCAACGCCGGCCACCCCTGCAACGCCTGCCGTGCCGGCCACGGCAGACAGCCACGCCGGCCATGGCGCCGCGCCCGGTGTGACCCAGATCCAGCCGCCGAAGGACCCGCTGGTCGAGCGCCGCGAGGCGCGCCGGCAGGCCGCCGCCGAATACAAGGCGAAGAAAAAGGCCGCCAAGGGCGAGTACAAGGATGACGTCGGCGCTGCCAAGCAGAAGCGCAAGGTCGAGAACAAGGCTGCCGACGCAGCGGCCCGCCAGGAAATGGCCGCACCCAAGCAGTGACGCAGCGGTCGCGGCGCACACCGCCCCGCCAATGCAAACCGGGCCCCGCGGGGCCCGTTTTGCCGTGTCAGTCGGCCAGTCCGCTGGCGTCGATATAGCCCAGCGCTTCGGTGACGGCGCGGCGCGCCTTCAGCACGTAGCAGACCCGCCGCTCCTGGATCGACAGCGCCAGCACGTCGGCCTGCACCAGCTCCGAGAACACATGGCCGGCGCGCCCCAGGCTCAGTCGCGCCACCTGCGCCAGGTCGGTGGCCGGCAGCCCGGTCTCGCCGGCCTCGAGCAGCGCGCGGCAGATGCGGATGCGCGCGGGTTCGGTCATCAGCGCCAGCGTCAGCGTACTTTCCTGGGTCTCCATGATCACACCTCGGTCTCCGGGCATGGCACCCCGGCCGGCCGATACGCGGCGTCGGGGGCGATGCGGGGGTCATTTTTGCCGCGCAGCCTGGCGCGCGCGGTTTTCCCCGTTCTACGCGGCTCGCCCCGCAAAGGCAATAGGGTGCTGCCACGGCGGGCGGACACTGGCGCGATTACAACAGCGCCCGTGCCGCCCGCCCCAGCCACGCTCAGGCCATTACAAACGGCAATTGCCGCTGTCGCTTGCCGGTCAGCGCGAACAGCGCATTGGCCACCGCCGGCGCGATCGGCGGCACGCCGGGCTCGCCCAACCCCGTGGGGTTGTCCTGCGACGGCACGAAGAACACGTCCACCAGCGGCGCGTCGGTGATGCGCGGCGGCGGGTAGTCGGGGAAGTTGCTGTTCTTCACCGCGCCGTTCTCGATCTCGATGGCAAACCCCGACCGGGTCATGGCCAGCCCGAACACGCACGCACCCTGGATCTGGGCCTCGGCCGACAACGGGTTGACCACGCGGTTGGCATGCACGCCGGCGGTGACGCGATGCACGCGCGGCTCGCCCTTCACCACCGACACGTCGACCACATAGGCCACCACGGTGCTGAACGACTCGTGCACCGCCACGCCCCAGGCATGCCCCTTGGGCAGCTTGCGCTTGCCGTAGCCGGACTTGTCCACCGCCAGCTGCAGCGCGGCGCGATGGCGCGCGTGCTTCTTCTCGTCGAGCCGCGCCAGGCGGAAGGCCACCGGATCCTGCTTCGCGGCGGCAGCCATTTCATCGGCCAGCGTTTCCTTGACGAAGGCGGTGTGTGTATTGCCGACCGAGCGCCACCACAGCACCGGCACGTCCACCTGCGGGTGATGCACCGACATCTGCAGCGGCAGGTCGTAGTCGTTCTCGACGATGCCTTCGGTCATGGTGGCGTCGACGCCGTTCTTGACCATGAAGGGCTCGAACGGCGTGCCCTTCAGGATCGACTGGCCGACGATGGTGTGCTGCCAGCCCACCACCTTGCCCTGCGCGTCCAGGCCGATGCGGGCGCGATGCAGGTGCAGCGGGCGGTAGTAGCCGCCGCGGATATCGTCCTCGCGGCTCCACACCACCTTGAGCGGCTCGCTGTGGCCCGCGGCGACCCACGCCTTGAGCACGTTGGCCGCTTCGACGATGTAGTCGGAGGTGGGCACCGCGCGTCGGCCGAAGCCGCCGCCGGCCATCATGGTGTTGAGCACCACCTTGTCCGGCGCCAGCCCGAGCGTGCGCGCCACCGCGGCCTGGTCGACGGTCTGGAACTGCGAGCCCACCCAGACCTTGACCGACTGCACCTTGCCGCCGGCCACCTCGGGCTGCAGCGTGCAGTTCAGCGGCTCCATCGGCGCGTGCGCCAGGTAGGGGAAGCGGAAGTCGGCCTCGATCTTGCGCGGGGCGCCGTTGATGGCAGCGACGATATCGCCCTCCCCCGCGCGCGCGACCGTGCCGGGCTGGCCGGCCAGCTTCGCGTATTCATCGAACAAGGCCTGCGACGAGACTTTCGAGCCGGTGTCTTCCCACTGGACCTCGAGCGCATCGCGGCCCATCTTGGCGGGCCAGTAGCCGCTGGCGATCACGGCCACGCCGCTGCCGCCGCGGTCGACCGGCACCTGCAGCACGCCGCGCACGCCCGGCACCGCGCGCGCCTTGTCGGCGCTGAAGCTCTTGACCTTGCCGCCAAAGCGCGGCGGCCGCGCCACCACCGCCACCACCATGCCCTTGAGCTGGGTGTCGATGCCGAACGGCGTGGTCGCTTCCATCTTGCCGCGCGCATCGAGCCGCGGCGTGGGCTTGCCGACGATGCGGAACTGCGCCGGGTCCTTCAGCGTGACCTGCTGCGGCACCGGCAGCTCCATCGCCGCCGGCGCCAGTTCGCCGAAGGTGGCGCGCTGGCTGCCGGACGTGACCACGCCCTGCTCGACCTTGCAGCTGGCCGGGTCTACCTTCCAGCGCTGCGCCGCGGCCGCGACCAGCATCGCGCGGGCGCGCGCGCCGAGTTCGCGGTACTGCTGGAACGAGTGGTTCAGCGCGGTGGAGCCGCCGGTCATCTGCATGCCGAAGCCGGGATCCTTGTACGGATCGCCCGCCGGGGCCAGCGCCGCGCGCACGTTGCGCCAGTCGGCATCCAGCTCTTCGGCCAGCGCCATCGGCAGCGCGGTATGCACGCCCTGGCCGAATTCGAGCCGGTTCACGGCCACGGTCACGGTGTTGTCCGGCGCGATGATCAGGAACGCCTGCGGCGGTGCCGGCGGTGCCTTGGGCTTTGCGCCCTCCTGCGCCTGCGCCAGCGGCGCCACGCCCAGCGCCAGCCCGCCGCCGGCCAGGCCGGTCAGCTTCAAGAAACTGCGGCGGTCGAGCGTCGCCACGCCGGCGTCGGCTCGTGCTTCGCCGCTATTGCCTGCCTGGCCGCCGGCCAGGGCTTCGATGCCTCGGATACGCATATCGGTTCGCTCCCGCTCAGGCCAGCGCACCGGCGGCGTCTTTGATCGCCGCGCGGATGCGCTGGTACGTGCCGCAGCGGCACAGGTTGCCGGCCATGGCCTGCTCGATGTCGGCATCGGTGGGCCGCGGCTTGCTGCGCAGCAGGCCGACGGCGCTCATCACCTGGCCGTTCTGGCAGTAGCCGCACTGGGCGACATCGTGCTTTAGCCAGGCGTCCATCACGGCGCGCCCGACGCGGTCGGCACCGATGCCTTCGATGGTGGTGATGCGCGCCCCGGTGACCGACGAGGCCGGCGTCACGCAACTGCGCGTGGCCTGGCCGTTGACGTGCACGGTGCAGGCACCGCACGCGGCCATGCCGCAGCCGAACTTGGTGCCGGTCATTTCGAGGTTGTCGCGCAGCGCCCACAGCAGCGGCGTGGACGGGTCCACGTCGACTTCACGGGTCTTGCCGTTGACGTTGATGGAGAGGGTGGTCATTTTGGGGGACACTCCTTGGGTACGTTGCCCGCTGGTCATTGCCTGTGCGCCGCAGCCTGGCGCAACGGACAAATGAGGATAGTGCAATTTGCGGCACCTTGCCGGACGCTGTGCGAACTAACGTGCCCGTTGATGCGGGTTGCACGAACTTTGTGCAAGGAACGGCTGTCCCTCATGGGTTGCCTTGCCATCCCGGCAGGATTCCGGTGCGATCCGGTTCCCGCCGCTGAAACAGTGCCATCGACTATTCCAGAAAATTCGTTCTCCGCAGCCGGCACGGCCGCCGCGCCGGGCGCCCGAGTCCGCGCGGCATCGTCGCCCTCGATAGCGCGGCTCGACAGCATCCAGGCCTTGCGCGGACTTGCCGCCGCGCTGGTGGTGCTCTACCACTCCGGCCTCACGCTGGGCGGCGCCAACGCGCCGGTGCTGAACTGGCTGACCCACCACGTGATCAAGCGCGGCCATGTCGGTGTCGACGTGTTCTTCGTCATCAGCGGCTTCATCATCGCCTGGGTCGCGGTGCTGGCCCGGCCCCGGCCGGAGCGTCCGCTCGGCTTCATGATCCGACGCCTGTGCCGGCTGGCGCCGCCGTACTGGACCATGTCGGCAATCCACGCGCTGCTGCTCAACCCGGTTACGCCGGCGCTGTTCGCCGCATCGCTGGCATTCCTGCCGACATCCAGCGGCCATGCGCCCTACTACGGCTATCCGGCGCTGTACGTCGGCTGGTCGCTCAACTACGAGCTGGCGTTCTACGCGGTGTTTGCGCTCGGGCTGCTGCTGGCCGGGCGTCGTGCGCTGCTGGTGGTGCTGGGGGTGTTCGCGCTGTTCACGCTGGCGCTGCCGTGGTGGCGCTTCGGCACGCTGGTGGCCGATCCCGCGCAGGGCTACGGGTTCGTCTCGCCGTGGCTGGCCATGGCCAGCAATCCGCTGGTGCTCGAGTTCCTGCTGGGCTGCGCGCTGGCATGGGCCTACGCGCGCTGGCGCCACTTGCTGACGCCGGCCCTGGCGCTGGCGCTGCTGGCCATCGGCAGCGCGGCGTTCGCGCTGTCGCTGCCGCTGGTGGGACCGGATTTCAGCCTGGCGGGACGCGGCCTGCCGGCGGCGCTGCTGGTGGCCGGCGTGGTCGCCGCCGAGCACACCGGCATGCTGCGCGTGCCGCGCGCGCTGATCTGGCTGGGCGAGCTGTCCTACGCGCTGTACCTGACCCATCCCACCGTGATCGAAGCGGTCAAGCGCCTGATGCCCGCGCTGGGCCCGGACCAGACTGGCATGCAGTTGCTGCGCTTTGCCATCGACGCCGGCCTGGCGCTGGCGCTGGCCTGGCTGCTGCACCGCTGGGTCGAGCTGCCCGGCATCGCGGCCGGGCGCCGGCTGGCGCGCGGCTAGCGTGGCGGCAGGCCGGCCAGGAACAGGTACAGGGCGGTCAGCTCGGTATCGTTCATGCGTCCGAAGGAATCGAACGGCATCACGCGGCTGAGCGCGCTGCCGTCGGGCCGCTTGCCGCTGCGCATCATCTCGATGAACGCCGCGGGCTGGTCGTAGCGCGCCATCGCGCCGCCGGGCACCGGGCGCAGGTCTGCCGCAGGTGGCCAGTCCGGCGGCGCCCCCGCAATCTTGCCGCCGCGGAACGCCGGCCCATGGCATCCCAGGCAGACATTGGCCACATAGGCACCATAGCGCGGCGTCGGCTCGGGCGCCAGCGCCGCCTGTGCCGGCAGGCTGTGGTCGATCTTCGAAGCGGCGTCCTGCACCACCCCGACGCCATACAGTGCGCGCACCGGCCACGGCATGGTGATCTCGGCGGGCGCGCCCATTGCCGCGGGCAGGCTGCGCAGGTAGCCGATCAACGCGCCCAGGTCCTCGTCGCTGAGCCGGTTGTAGTCTTCGCTCGGCATGATCAGCAGCGGGCGCAGCGAGGGCGCCACGCCATGGCGGATGCTGCGCACCCAGTCGACCGGCTGGTAGGCGGCGATGGCCGGGTTGGCGCGGGTCAGGTCCGGCGCGCGCACGCGCAGGCCGCCGGGGTCGTCGATCACCTGCTTGCCGCCCCCGCCGGCGCCATGGCATTCCATGCAGCCGCGCGATTCATACAGGTACTTGCCATGGGCGATGGACGCGAGATCCTCGCGGATGGCGACGGGCGCGACCTGGACCTCCACCAGACGCTGCGCCTTGCGCTCTCCCACCCATGCCGCGCCGTACGCCGCCGCGGCGGCGACCACGGCCGTGCCCGCTAGCCCCCATGCCGCCATCCGCAGAATCCGCGCCATTTGCCTTCCCCTGTCCGCCACACTGGATGCCGCAGCTTGCGGCCAGTGCCCGGGGGGCTGTCGGTGGGAAAGGCAACATAGCGCAGCGCCGGCGGCGCTCAGGCCAGCCCTGCCGGGGCGCGGTCGATGAAGCCGGTCATGCGCGCCAGCCGGCCATCGGCCGACACCGTGGCAAAGTCGGTGCCGACCACCAGTGCCGCTTCGCCGGCGGGGCCCAGTTCCCAGGTAAAGCGCAGGTGTTCCCCGTGCGCGTCGACCGGGCTGACGCGGGTGAAGCGGAAGCCGGGAAACTTCGCTTGCACCGCGGCGATCATCGCATCGATGCCGGCATGGCCGTCGCCCCGCATCAGCGGATCCACATAGCAAGCCGTTTCCGTCCACGCCGCCGCAATCAGCTCGCGCCGGCGCGCGGCATCGGTCTCGTTCCAGGCGGCGAGGTAGCGGTCGGCAAGCGTGGCGGCGTGTGCGAGCTGCGAGGATTGGGTGGCAGCGGACATGGCGTTCTCCTTGAATTGGGTGGTCAGGGACTCGGGGCCTGGCGTCAGGCCATGGCTGCATGATCGGCGCGGCGGCGCGGTGGCGCGATTACCGGGGAGGTTATCGGCGCGGATACCGGCATCGCGGCCCCCCCGCACTTGCCGCCCTACCAAAAAATCGCCCCCAACACCAGCGGCAAGTAACCCCCCAACCTGCCCCTGTCCTGCCGATGGCCCCGCCCTTATCCTCGCTACATTGCCCCTACGCTGGGCGGCAGTCTGTCCGGGCGTTTCGGGGGCATGCCGCCGGACGCGCCGGTCACGCCGCCTCCTTCCCAACCCGCATCGCACCGCCCTTGCTTCGTTCTCGTCCATGACGCCCGATACGGCCCCGCCGATCCCTCCGGCCGCTTCAGCCCCTTCCGCCGCGCCGCGCCGCTGGCTGCCCCTGCTGCTGGCCGGCGCTTGCTACTTCGTCCTGGCGGCGGCGGCGCTGTGGCTGGCGCGGCTGCCCGGGACCGTGGCCTCGGTGTGGCTGCCCAATGCGTTCGGGCTGGGCCTTCTGCTGCACCGGCCGCGCGCGCAGGCGCCGTGGCTGCTGGCAGGCATGCTGGTGGCCAGCGTGCTGGCCAACCTCGGTGCCGGCGACAGCGTCGGCACGGCGCTGATGCTGACCGGCGCCAACCTGGCCGAGATGCTGTCCGCGCTGCTGCTGTTGCGCCTGCTGGACCGGCATGGCGTGACCGGGCGCCACGGACCGCTGGCCGCGTTTGCGGTGATGCTGGCGGTCGGCGGCATCCTGGCGCCGATGGTCGGCGCCAGCGCCGGCGCGGCGGTCCTCGGCGCGGTCGCGGGCAGCCGTTTCGCGCCGGTGTGGTGGACCTGGTGGCAGGCCAGCGCGCTGGGCATGGCGCTGCTGCTGCCGCTGATGCTGTCGATGACCGCGGTGCGCGTGCGTGCCGCCGCCGCGCGGCCGATGCTGGCGCCGCAGGCGGGCGCGCTGGCGCTAAGCCTGGCCATCGGCGCGCTGGCGCACTGGCAGGGCCACGACCCGTTCGCGGCGATGTCGCTGCCGCTGGTGCTGCTGGCGCTGGCCGGCAATCCGTTTGCCACCGCGCTGCTGG
>JABFVP010000592.1 GCA_013362725.1 Cupriavidus sp. | reverse complement strand
CCCGAGCCCAGCGGGAAGCCAGCGCAGCCACGGCCACGCCAGGACGCCGGGCCGCTGCGGTTTGTCGTGCAGAAGCACTGGGCCAGGCGCCTGCACTATGATTTCCGGCTCGAGCTCGACGGCGTGCTGCTCAGCTGGGCCGTGCCCAAGGGACCCTGCTACGACCCCGCCGAGAAGCGCATCGCGGTCCATGTCGAAGACCACCCGCTCGACTATGCCGGCTTCGAAGGCGAGATCCCGCCGAACCAGTATGGCGCGGGGGCGGTGATCGTCTGGGACCGCGGCACCTGGACGCCGGTGGGCGACCCGCATGACGGCATGGCCGCCGGCAAGCTCGTCTTCGAGCTGCACGGCGAAAAGCTGACGGGACGCTGGGAACTGGTGCGCATCGCCAAGCCGGGCGACAAGTCCGAGCAATGGATCCTCTTCAAGAAGCGTGACGCCTGGGCGCGTCCGCTGGCGGAGTTCGATGTGCTGGCCGCGCTGCCGGACAGCGTCATCGCCCGGCCGCTGGGCGCCTTGCGCGAGGCCCCCGGCGTCGCCGACGATGACGATCCGGCCCTGGCCATCCAGCGCGCGCCGCGCGCGCCCTTGCCGGCGAAGCTGCGGCCCCAGCTTGCCACGCTCTCGCCTACCCTTCCCACCGGCCCCGGCTGGATCATCGAAACCAAATTCGACGGGTACCGGATCCTGGCAAGGATCGACGATGCCCGCGTGACGCTGTTCACGCGCAACGGGCATGACTGGACGCGCAGGCTGAGTTCGCTGGCGGCGGAGATCGAAAAGCTCGATATCTCGCAAGGCTGGCTGGATGGCGAGATCGTGGTGCTGCGCGACGACATGCCGGATTTCAACGCCTTGCAGAACGCCATCGACGGGCATCGCCACGAGGCCATCGTGTATTTCGCCTTCGACCTGCCCTACTGGGAAGGCCGCGACCTGCGCGAGCTGCCGCTGGCGCAGCGCCGGGCGAAGCTGGCCGCGCTGGTTGCCGACCGCTCTGAGCGGGTGCGCTTCAGCGAAGCCTTCGACGCGCCGCCGGCGCAGATGTTCCAGGCGGCATGCCGGCTCGGCCTGGAGGGGCTGATGTTCAAGCGCGCCGATGCTCCCTATGTTTCGGCACGGACGCAGAGCTGGCTGAAGGCCAAATGCAAGCTGCGCCAGGAATTCGTCATCGGCGGCTTCTCCGACCGCGAAGGCGCCGCCGCCGAGGTGGGCAGGTTGTATCTGGGCGTCTACGCGGACGGGGCCCTGGTTTATGCGGGGGGCGTCGGCACCGGTTGGGACAGCGCCACCGCCACGGACTTGCGCAAGCGCCTGGCGGCACTGGAAATCAAGGACAGCCCGTTCTCGACGGAGGCCCGCGGCAGCGGACGCTGGGGCGGCCGGCGGCCCGCCGTGGTGCGCTGGGTCAGGCCAAAGCTGGTCGCGGAGGTCGAGTTCACCGAGTGGACACCGGACGGACAGGTTCGCCACGCGTCATTCAAAGGGTTGCGCACGGACCATGCCGTCAAGTCGATCCGGCGCGAAGCGGTGCAGACCGCGGTCACGCCCCATGGCGTTGCCGCCATCAAGGTCACCAATCCTGACCGGGTGATCGACGGGTCCAAAGGCATCACCAAGGTAGAACTGGTGCGCTACTACGAAAGCGTCGCCACCGTGATGCTGCCGCACCTGCTGGACCGCCCGCTCTCGCTGGTGCGCGCGCCGGAAGGGATCGACGCGCCCACGTTCTTCCAGAAGCATGCCGAAACCGCGATGCCGGGCCTGACCGAGCAGCCAGTTTCGCTGTGGCCGGGCCATGCGGCATTGTTGACCGCCGACTCGCCCGAAGCCATAGTCGCGGCGGCGCAGATGAACGTGGTCGAGTTCCACACCTGGAATTCCACCGCGCGCGACATTGACCATCCAGACCGGGTCATCTTCGACCTGGACCCTGGCGAAGGCGTGGCGTGGGAGACCATGCTGGAAGCGGCCATGCTGGTGCGCACGCTGCTGGACGAGCTGGGCCTGCAGTGCTGGCTCAAGACCAGCGGCGGCAAGGGCCTGCATGTCGTGGTGCCGCTGGCACCGCGGCGCGACTACGATGAAGTGAAGGCATTTTCACATGCGGCCGTCAGGCACCTGGCCGCCACGCTGCCGCAGCGCTTCACCGCCCGCTCCGGCGCTGCCAACCGCAAGGGGCGCATCTTCGTGGATTACCTGCGCAACGGGTTTTCCCAGACCACCGCCGCCGCGTTTTCGGCACGTGCGCGGCCAGGCCTGGGCGTGTCCATGCCGGTGTCGTGGGAGCAACTTTCCAAACTGAAAAGCGGCGCGCAGTGGACCATCCGCGATGCGCGCGAATATTTGAGCTTCCAGCTGGCCGATCCGTGGCAGTCGTACTGGGAAACACACCAGACTTTGACGGAAGCCATCGAACGGTTAAGCTGAATCCAGGCGCATCCCGATGTGGAGTATCCAATGGCTGCCCGATCCCTCGCTTCGCTGTCGCTGTCATTTGGCCTGGTATCGATCCCGGTCAAGCTCTATACCGCCACCGAAAGCAGTTCCGCCGTGCGCTTCAACCTGTTGAGCAAGGAAGGCTCGCGCGTCAGGCAGCAGTACATATCGGAACAGACCCAGCAGGTGGTCGAGCGTGCCGACATGATCAAGGGTTATGAGTTCGAGAAAGGGCGCTTCGTCACGTTCGCGCCCGACGAGCTCAAGGCGCTGGAGGAAAGCGCCAGCCACATGGTCGATATCGTCGCGTTCATCCCCGAGCAAAGCGTGGATCCGCTGTACTACGACAAGGCTTACTTCATCGCGCCCGACAAGCGTGGCGGCAAGCCCTACAGCCTGCTGCGCGAAGCCATGTCGCAGACCGGACGCTGCGCCATCGCCAAATGGGCGTCCAAGGGCAAATCCCATATCGTGCAGATCCGCCCGGTGGAAGGTGGGCTGGTGTTCCAGCAGCTGTTGTTTGCCGACGAGGTCCGCAATATCGCCGAACTGAATATCGAAGAGGTAAAGGTATCCGATGCCGAGCTCAAGCTGGCAATCCAGCTGATCGAGCAGGCCTCCGAAGACGCCTACGATCCGACCCAGTACAAGGACGAGGAAAAGGCCAGGATCCTGGCGGCCATCGACGCGAAGATCGCCGGCAAGCATATCGTCGCGCCCGAGCCGGTGGAGGCCGGCGAGGGCGGACAGGTGATCGACCTGATGGACGCCTTGCGCGCCAGCCTGTCGAAGAAGGGCACCCCGGCCGCCAAGGGCAAGGCTGCCGCTGCCGCCCCGCCCGCCCGCCCGCAAGTCTGCACGGCGGGGCGCCGCGGCCGAGCCCACGCCGATCCGACGTACCACCAAGAAGTCGGCGTGAAACGCAGCGGCGGGCTTGGCACGCGCGACCTCGAGGCGCGCCTGGGGGTGTCGAGGCGGCTGATCGGCAGCCTGGTCGCAGCCGGGCTGGTGCAGCCCGCGCGCGGCCC
>JABFVP010000336.1 GCA_013362725.1 Cupriavidus sp. | reverse complement strand
GCGGGCGCCACCAGGGCGGTGGCCAGCGTGGCGGTGAGTGAGGCGGCAAGTGCCGCCAGCGGGGTCAGGCGCGGGGCGACGGGCTGGGTGTAACGGCGGATGGTGTAACGGTTCTTCGACATGGCGCGCAAAGCAATGCAGTGGCAATCGGCCCGGCTGGCACGGCGGCGTCCGGCCAGGCGCGGCACGCCCGCGATGGGCGTGGCGGCGCGCGGTCGACAGGGCGCGTGTTCAGCTCGGAATGCGTAAGACGGCGGGTGCGCGGCGCTGGCCGCGTCCCGGATCAGGCGAGAGCGATGGCCGGCGCCGGCGGAGCGCGCGATTGGAAGGGCTGGGCTGAGGGCAGGTCGGGCCAGCGCCAGGCCAGGCTGGCGGGCTTGACCGGCTTGCCGTAGGCAAGCTGCAGCGGCGGCAGCTTGCCGCAATGGGTGTCGGCGACGGTGGCGCCGTCGAACAGCACGCACGAGTGCCCGCTGAGGGCCTGCGACAGCGGGTGCGGGTCAGTGTCGGACGCGGCGCTGGTGCTGGCCGCCGCCGGGGCGCCGGCCGGTGCCAGCAGGCCGCCATGGACGATGCGGTGGGTCAGCCCGGCATGCTGCGCCAGCAGCAGGCACAGCGCAAGCCACAGCGCGGACCAGATGCCCGGGCCGTGCGCGCGCAGGCGGGCGAACCAGTCAGTTCGCATGGGGAGGGCCGCCGTGGCTGCCATGACCGTGATCGTGGCCGGGATCGCCGCAGCCGCAGTCATCGCCATGGTTGTGATCGTGGCCATGGTCGTGGTCGTCGTCGAAATCATCGACCCAGGCCGGGAACGGGTCCGGATAGGCGGCCCAGGCATCTGCCCCGGCGGCCATCTCGGCATCGCTCAGCAGGCAGGCGTCGAGGCGGGCCTGCAGCGCGGCGTGGTCCAGGTCCAGGCCGATCAGCACCAGTTCCTGGCGACGGTCGCCGAACGGCGCCGGGGCGCCGCCGTCGTGCATGTCGGCTTCGACTTCCGCGCGCTCGGCGGCGTCGGCCGGCCATTCGGCGGGATCCAGCGCGGCCCACCAGGCGCCGGCGCCGCCATGGCGGCAGACGCCGCCGGACTGGTTCCAGTCGCCCGCGGTCTCCATGCGGCCCGCCAGCCAGAACAGTCCTTTTGAGCGCAGCACGCTGCCGTGCTCGCGCAGCCATTCGGTATGGATCAGGTCGGCGAAGCGTTGCGGGTGGAACGGGCGGCGGCGGCGGTAGACCAGCGTGGAGACGCCGTTGGCGGCGTTGGCCGCGGGTGCCTCGCCACGCAGCGCGGCGAGCCAGCCGGCGCCATCGGCGACGGCTTCGAAATCAAAGCGGCCGGTGCCCTGCACGCGCCCGGGCGGCACCTTGCCGAAGCTGGCTTCAAGGATGTCGGCGCGCGGGTTCAGCGCCTGCAGCACCGCGCGCAGCCGCGCCAGCTCCGCGGCGCCGACGAGGTCGGCCTTGTTCAGCACGATCACGTCGCAGCCTTCGATCTGCGCCACCAGCACTTCGGCCACGGTGCGGTCGTCGTCCTGGCCCTGCACCAGGCCGCGGTCGGCGAGGAACTCTGCTTCGTTGAGGTCGCGCAGCACGGTGGCGGCATCGACCACGGTCACCAGCGTATCGGGCTGCACGGCTGCGTCAGGCCCCGCGCCATGCTCGGCCGCGAACAGGAAGCCTTGGGCAATGGCCAGCGGCTCGTCCAGGCCGTCGGCCTCGACCAGCAGCGCGTCGAAACGGCCCGTGGCGGCGAGCCTTGCGGTTTCGGCGAGCAGCGGCTCGCCGGACGGCAGCATCGTGGCCTCGCAACCGGCCGGCAAGGGCGCCAGCGCTTGCCCATGCTGCGCGCCGCAGACCAGCACGCCGACACGCACGCCCGCGCCATGCGCGAGCACGTGGTTCAGCAGCGAGGTCTTGCCGGCGCCGGGAAAACCGGACAGCACGGTGACGGGCAGGCGATCAGCCATGGCAGCAGCAGCGAATGTGGAGGAGGCAACGCAGCGCGCAAAGGTCGCGGGCGCGCTGTTGCAACAAGGTTGCGAATTTACCAGAAAGGGCGCGGCGGCAACAGCCGGATAATTCTCAATGGTAGGCCGTGGCCCTGGCGCGACAAGGACTGTGCGCGCACCCAAAACAAACGGCCCGGGTACCCGGGCCGTCATGTTTCACACGCTGCGCCGGCTGGCCGGCGCGCCGTGCCTCAGTCGCCGAACAGCTTCTGGCGCAGTTCGCGGCGTTGCTGCGCTTCCAGCGACAGCGTCGCGGTGGGGCGCGCCAGCAGGCGCGGCACGCCGATCGGCTCGCCGGTTTCCTCGCACCAGCCGTAGTCGCCGGACTCGATGCGCTGCAGCGATTGTTCGACCTTCTTCAGCAGCTTGCGCTCGCGGTCGCGCGTGCGCAGCTCCAGCGCGTGTTCTTCCTCGATGGTGGCGCGGTCGGCCGGATCCGGCACGATCACGGTTTCGCGCAGGTGTTCCGTGGTCTGGTCAGCGTTCTTCAGGATTTCGTCGCGCAGCTGTTCAAGGCGGTGCTTGAAGAAGGCGAGCTGCGCTTCGTTCATGTAATCCTTGTCGCTCATCTTCAGGATTTCAGCTTCAGTCAGAAGTTTGTTGCTGCTCATGGTTGCTGCTGATTCTCTTGTTGATGCGGCCGGCGGCGTCTCAGTCCGCTCGGGTGCGCTGTCCGCGCGCTTGCGCGCCACGGTTGTTTCACTCTGGCTGGCTGCAGTCTTGCTGCTTCGCGGGCCTCCCTTCCTTGCGCCCGCTTCGGCGTTCGCCGTACTGCCGCGGGGAGCGGGCGCGGCCTTCACAGGCTGCGCCTTGAGCGTCTCTGCCGCTGCACTACCAGTCTTGCTGCGGCTTTCTTTGGTCTTCGTTGCGGCTGTCATGGGGACACCTCTCTCTCGCGTCAGTCAGTGACGGCGCGCGTCGGGGTACCCCAAGCGGAACAGGCGGTCTCCGCACGAAGCACTGCGACCGCACCTGCCGGCGGCCTGCCTCATGCTGACGACAACCGCCGCCCTGCAAGTCCACCGGCAAGCGGTGGACCGGACACCGGCGGCGGGAAAAAGGTGCGCCACCGGTATCAAATCCGGCCTATTGTACTTGAACAAATTTTTCGGAGATATGGGGAAAACCGGCTGGCGCTTCGGTATTTCCCCGGTACCCCGAACGGGGGGCAGCCGCGCGGCGGTGTCGGAAGGGATGCCGCCCATGGGACGGCAGGCGCACTCAGGCCAGGCAGTTCTCCAGGCCCTTGAGGATGGCGTCGCGGGGCAGGTCCACGCCGATGAACACCATGCGCGTGCCCGGGGTCTCGTCTTCCCACTTGGCACCGATGTCGCTGCCCATCAGCTGGTGAACGCCCTGGAACACCACTTTGCGGTCCACCCCCTCCATATATAGTACGCCCTTGTAGCGCAACAGTTTTTCCCCGTAGACCGCCAGGATGCCGGACAGGAATTCTTCGAGCTTGCC
>JABFVP010000553.1 GCA_013362725.1 Cupriavidus sp. | reverse complement strand
CCCTCGCCGCGCACCGCTTCGGAGATCAGGAAGGACTTGGCATAGGGGTGGTACAGGCAGGTCGGATGGAACTGGATGAATTCCATGTTCGACACCCGGCAGCCTGCGCGCCAGGCCATGGCGATGCCGTCGCCGGTGGCCGTGTCCGGATTGGTGGTGTAGAGGTAGACCTTGCCGGCACCGCCTGCGGCCAGCACGGTGTGCGTGGCGGTGATGGTGTGCACCGCGCCGGTGCGGTCGTCCAGCACGTACAGGCCATAGCAACGGTTGCCGGGCAACCCCATCTTGCGCGACGTGATCAGGTCGATCGCGAAGTGGTCTTCCAGGATGGTGATGTTCGGGTGCTGCGTGGCCTGCTGCAGCAGCGTGCTGACCACGGCGTGGCCGGTGGCGTCTGCGGCGTGGATGATGCGCCGGCGGCTATGGCCGCCTTCGCGCGTCAGGTGGAAACCCAGCTCGGCCTGTGCGTCGCGGGTGAACGGCACGCCGCGGTCGATCAGCCACTGGATGGCTTCGCGCCCGTGCTCCACGATAAAGCGCGTGGCCTCTTCATCGCACAGCCCGGCACCGGCAACGAGCGTGTCCTGGGTGTGCTCGTCGTGGCTGTCGCCGGAATCCAGCACCGCGGCGATGCCGCCCTGCGCCCAGTCGCTGGCGCCCTGCGTCATGGCGCGCTTGCTGAGGATGGCCACCCGGTGGGTGTCGGCCAGTTGCAATGCGACCGTAAGGCCGGCCAGGCCGCTGCCGACGATGGCGACGTCGAAATTCATGGTGCAAGGTGAGCGCCGGCAGGGCGCTTGGCAGATTGGGGGAAACGGCAAAGTCTACACCCGGCGCGCCATCCCGTGCATCAGTCCGCGGGGCCGATGTGCTCCCGGTGCGCAATATCGACGGGCAACAAAAAGCCCCGCTGCGGGGCGGGGCTTTCTGGCGGGATCCGGATCAATTACTTGATCTTGGTTTCCTTGTAAGCGACGTGCTTGCGGGCGACGGGATCGAACTTCATGATCTCCATCTTTTCCGGCATGGTGCGCTTGTTCTTGGTGGTGGTGTAGAAGTGACCGGTACCTGCGGTCGATTCCAGCTTGATCTTGTCGCGGCCGCCCTTGCTTGCCATGATGTACTCCTAATTAGACTTCGCCGCGTGCGCGCAGGTCGGCGAGCACGGAGTCGATGCCTTTCTTGTCGATCAGGCGCAGGCCGGCGTTCGAGACGCGCAGGCTCACCCAGCGGTTTTCGGATTCAACGAAGAAACGACGATTCTGCAGGTTGGGCAGAAAACGGCGCTTGGTCTTGTTGTTTGCGTGGGAAACGTTGTTGCCGACCATCGGCGCTTTCCCGGTCACTTGACAGACGCGTGCCATGAAGCACTCCTAAATCTTCTATTCGTGGACAATGTTCGCAACAGATCAACAAAAGGCGCGCGGGCCCGGACTGCAGCGGTTGAGACTTCAGCAAAACGGGCATTATAGACCGGTTTCCCCCGACGAATCAATGCTTTCTGTGTCCCGGCGCGGGCAGTGTTGCAGCCCGGCTCCGGCCGTGCCGTAGGCGTCACAGCCCTGGCAGGCGGTCGCAGGATTCCGCCAGCGAGCGGATTTCGTGCCCCGCCACGATGAAATGGTCCAGCAGCCGGACGTCGATCAGGTCGAGCGTGCGCGCCAGTTCGCGCGTCAGGTGGATGTCGCTCTGGCTGGGCGCGGTGGTGCCGCGCGGATGGTTGTGGGCGACGATGATGCCGGCGGCGTTATGCGCCAGCGCCTGGCGCGCCACCTCGCGCGGATAGACGGAGGTCCGCGTCAGCGTGCCGCGGAACAGCTCTTCGCTGGCAACCATGCGGTTGCCGGGGTCCAGGAACAGGCACATGAAGACTTCGTGCTGCAGCGGTGCGAGGGTCAGGCGCAGGTAGCTGCGCACCGAATCCGGCGAGTCGAAGCCGGCCGGCAGCCGCAGCGACTCGGCCAGCGCCCGGCGCGCCAGTTCGGGGATGGCCTGCAGCTGGGCTAACTTGGCCGTGCCCATGCCACGCACGCCGGCCAGCGCGTGTCCCTCGGCCGCGAACAGCGCGGTCAGCGAGCCAAAGCGGTGCAGCAGTTCGCGTGCCAGGTCCACGGCACTTTTGCCGGCGGCACCCACGCGCAGCAGGACGGCCAGCAATTCAGCATCAGACAGGGCGGCGGCGCCGCTTTCCAGCAGTTTCTCGCGGGGCCGCTCGCAGGCGGGCCATTTGGCAATGGTCATGGGCATCCAGGGTAGTCGCGTCGGGAACACGGCCTGAGGCTCTGGGGCGGCGGGCCAGGGGCCAGTCGAATACAATACGGGTTGTTCCCTGGTTGATCACCCATGAATTTGCAAACTTTCGCGTCGGAAGCCGACGGCGGCACGGCTGGCCGCAAGACTGTCCAGGCCGACTCCTTCCTGACCCTGCACTACAGCATCGCGCTCGAGAACGGCACCGAGGTCGTCAGCACGTTCGAAGAAAAGCCCGCCACGCTGCTGCTCGGCCAGGGCCAGTTCGCGCCGACGCTCGAGCAGGCGCTGCTGGGCATGCCCGAAGGCGAGCGCATGACCTATCGCCTGGCGCCGGAGCAGGCCTTCGGCCCGCGCAACGCCGAACTGCTGCAGTGGGTGTCGCTGGCCACGCTGCGCGAGAACAGTTCGTTCGAAGAGGACTACAGCCCGGGTGACCTGGTCGAGTTCAACGCGCCCGGCGGCGGCAAGTATGCCGGCGTGCTCAAGGAGATCGGCGAGACCGCCGCGTTGTTCGACTTCAACCATCCGCTGGCTGGGCAGACCATCCTGTTCGACGTGCAGCTGATCGGCATTCTCTGAACGTCGCCACGTCGAACCTGTCCGGATACCGCAGCATGCCCGACCTGATCCCCGCACCCGACGCAGAAATCCTGATGGCCCAGCCGCGCGGCTTCTGCGCCGGCGTTGACCGCGCCATCGAGATCGTCGAGCGCGCGCTCGAGCGCTTCGGCGCGCCCATCTACGTCCGCCACGAAATCGTCCACAACGCGTATGTGGTGGCCGAACTGCGCCGCAAGGGCGCGGTGTTCGTGGGCGAACTCGACGAGGTGCCCGCCGGCGCCACCGTCATCTTCAGCGCCCATGGCGTGTCGCGCGAAGTACGCGAAGACGCGGCCCGGCGCGGCCTGCACGTCTTCGATGCGACCTGCCCGCTGGTGACCAAGGTGCATGTTGAAGTCAGCAAGATGCGCGCGCAGGGCTGCGAGATCGTGATGATCGGCCATCGCGGCCACCCCGAGGTCGAAGGCACCATGGGGCAGGCCAACGGCGGCATGGTGCTGGTTGAGTCGGTGGCCGATGTCGCGGCGCTGAAGATCGCCGATCCGTCGCGGCTTGCCTATGTCACCCAGACCACGCTGTCGGTGGATGAGACCCGCGAAATCGTGGCCGCGCTCAAGGCGCGCTTCCCGGAGATCCGCGAGCCGAAGAAGCAGGACATCTGCTATGCCACGCAGAACCGCCAGGACGCGGTGAAGTTTATGGCGCCGCAGGTTGAGGTGGTGATCGTGGTGGGCAGTCCCAACAGCTCCAACTCCAACCGCCTGCGCGAACTGGCCGAGCGCCTGGGCGTGCCGGCCTATATGGTGGACGCACCCGAGCAGGTGCGGCCCGAGTGGGTCGCCGGCAAGCGCCGCATCGGCCTGACCGCCGGGGCCTCGGCGCCGGAAGCGCTGGCCCAGTCCATCGTCGAGCGCCTGCGCCAACTGGGTGCGCGCCAGGTGCGTCCGCTCGATGGCATCGAGGAAAACATGGCGTTCCCGCTGCCGCGCGGGCTGCTGCCTACCAGCGCAGCCGCCTGAGTATGGCGCGGCCATGCCCGCCTGAATGCCTGGCCCGATAAAGGGGCGTCGCGGTTTGCGGCGCCCTTTTTGTTTCTGGCCCCCGTCAGCCCGGAAATAATGCCCGCTGCTGGTGCCAGGAGCGCCCGCGATTCGTGCCTGGCGCTAATCAGGGTAATCCCCGAAGCTGGGGTTTTCCCTATTATGGTGCGGCGCTACATTCTGCACATTAGAGCGAAGCGCCCCACTATATAAATGAAACGCCTAATTAATAATGGTGCATTATAGGTGGTGCCGGCGCTGCTTCCTTGCCGCCTCGGGCGCCGTAGGCACGTTTCTTGTAACAAGGAGGGGCGGCCGCGTCATGTGAGCGGGAATTGCCGCAATCTGTGCATTGGGGAAATTCCCTAGCTCAAATGCGCGGTAAATCGTCAAGGATGTTGCGTCGCGTATTGCATCGACTAGGAAAGGGGATACAATGCGCGCGTTTCAAATTGAAACTAAACAACGGCGGTCCAGGGAAACGTCCGGGAGGCGTTGCAAATCCCTGTTTTTGTGAATCCTAGGAGATCACTCATGCAAATCACGTTTGCCAAGATTCTGCCGATCGCGGCCGCAGTGGCGCTGGTCGCAGCTTGCGGCAAGAAGGAAGAAAAGCCGGCGGATACGGCTTCTTCGGCGCCGGCGGCCGCGGCCCCCGCAGCGCCTGCGACCGGTGGCGGCGAGACCGTCGTCAAGATCGGCCACGCGGCCCCGCTGACCGGCGGTATCGCGCACCTTGGCAAGGACAACGAAAACGGCGCCCGCCTGGCCGTGGAAGAAGTCAACAAGAAAGGCCTGGAAATCGGTGGCAAGAAGGTCAAGCTGGAACTGGTTGGCGAAGACGATGCCGCCGACCCGAAGACGGGCACCGCCGTGGCGCAGAAGCTGGTCGATGCCAAGGTCGTGGCCGTGGTCGGCCACCTGAACTCGGGCGTGTCGATCCCGGCGTCGAAGATCTACAGCGATGCCGGCATCGTGCAGATCTCGCCGTCGTCGACCAACCCGGACTACACCAAGCAGGGCTTCAAGACCACCTACCGCGTGGTGGCCACCGATGCCCAGCAGGGCCCGGCGCTGGCCAACTATGCCGCCAAGACCCTGCATGCCAAGAGCGTGGCGATCGTCGACGATGCCACCGCCTACGGCAAGGGCCTGGCCGACGAGTTCGAGAAGACCGCCAAGGCCGCCGGCGTTAACGTGGTCGCGCGTGAAGCCACCAACGACAAGGCCACCGACTTCAAGGCCATCCTGACCAAGATCAAGGGCAAGAAGCCGGACGTGATCATGTACGGCGGCATGGACGCCACCGGCGGCCCGTTCGCCAAGCAAGCCAAGGAACTGGGCATCGGTGCCAAGATCGTCGGCGGCGACGGCGTCTGCACCGACAAGGTGGCCGAGCTGGCGGGCGATGCCGTGACCAACATCATCTGTTCCGAGGCAGGCCTGGCCCTGTCGCGCATGGAGCAGGGCGCCGACTTCGACAAGCGCTACCAGGCCCGCTTCAACGCGCCGGTGCAGATCTACGCGCCGTTCACGTATGACGCGGTGATGGTCATCGTCGATGCCATGAAGCGCGCCAACTCGACCGAACCGGCTGCCATCCTGGCCGAAATGCCCAAGACCAACTACAAGGGCGTGATCGGCAACATCGCCTTCGACGAGAAGGGCGACATGAAGGAAGGCACCATCACGCTGTACGAGTACAAGGACAAGAAGAAGTCCGTACTCGACGTCGTGAAGATGTAATCTGGGCTTACCGGCCCATCCGAACGGCACCGTGAGTATTTTGCGGTGCCGTTCTTTTTAGCCTCGCCTAATGTAGAAGCATCCTTACCATGGATGGAGCAGGGCAGGCCGCTCACCAGCAAAGCAACCACCGCAACGTTACCCATCACACATAAGGGTCCCCCCGGCATCCACACCATGCCGTCAGGTCAGGGACTGAAGCAGGAGTTTTCATGGATATCTTTATCCAGCAGATCGTGAACGGTCTGGTGCTCGGCAGCATTTATGCGCTGATCGCACTGGGCTACACCATGGTCTACGGCATTCTCGGCATCATCAACTTCGCCCATGGCGACGTGCTGATGATAGGCGCGCTGACCGCCCTGTCAGCCATCCTCGGATTGCAGAAGTTCGCCCCCGGCCTGCCGGAATGGCTGACGCTGGTGATCGCCACGCTGATCGCCATGCCGGTCTGCGCGATCCTGTCCTATTCGATCGAGCGGATCGCCTACCGGCCCTTGCGCAATGCGCCACGGCTGGCGCCGCTGATCACCGCGATCGGGGTTTCCATCATCCTGCAGACGATGGGCATGCTGATCTGGTCGCGCAACCCGCTGACGTTCCCGCAGCTGCTGCCCTCCGAACCCATCGACATCGGCACCACCGGCGCCACCATCACCGGCAAGGAGATGGTCATCATCGGCATGGCCGTGATGGTGATGTCCGGCCTGCTGGCCCTGGTCAACCGCACCAAGCTCGGCCGCGCGATGCGCGCCACCGCCGAGAACCAGAAGGTGGCCGGCCTGATGGGCGTGAACCCCAATTTCGTCATCTCCGCCACCTTCATGATCGGCGCCACGCTGGCCGCGCTGGCCGGCGTGATGATGGCCACCAACTACGGCAATGCCCACTTCTATATGGGCTTCATTCCCGGCCTGAAGGCGTTTACCGCCGCGGTGCTGGGCGGCATCGGCAACCTCGCGGGCGCGATGGTCGGCGGCATGCTGCTGGGCCTGATCGAGGCGCTCGGCGCCGGCTATATCGGCGACCTGACCAATGGCGTGTTCGGCTCGAACTACCAGGACGTCTTTGCCTTCATCGTACTGATCACCGTGCTCGTCTTCCGTCCGTCCGGCATCATGGGCGAACGCGTGGCGGATCGCGCCTGAGGAGAGCGAAGCCATGAATACCCCGATTCCATCCACGGCCGCCGTCGCGGCGCCGACCAAGGTGCCGGCCAAGACCCTGGCCGCACTGATTGGCTTCCTGGTGGTTGCGCTGTGCGCACCGTTCATCGTCCAGACCCTGGGCGGCAACTACTGGGTCCGCGTGCTGGACTTTGCGCTGCTGTATATCATGCTGGCGCTGGGCCTGAACATCGTGGTCGGCTTTGCCGGCCTGCTTGACCTGGGCTATATCGCGTTCTACGCGGTGGGCGCCTACATGATGGCGCTGCTCGGCTCGCCGCACCTGGCAAACCAGTTCGAGTGGATCCAGCAGCTGTTCCCGACCGGCATCCACCTGTCGATGTGGTTCGTGCTGCCGCTGGCGATCCTGGTGGCCGCCACCTTCGGCGTGCTGCTGGGGGCGCCGACGCTCAAGCTGCGCGGCGACTACCTGGCCATCGTCACGCTGGGCTTCGGCGAGATTGTCCGCATCTTCATGAACAACCTGGACCGCCCGGTGAACATCACCAACGGTCCCAAGGGCATCACCGCGGTCGACCCGGTCCACATCTTCGGCTTTGACTTCTCGAAGTCGCACGAGATCTTCGGTCTGAAGTTCACGCCGGTGTTCATGTACTACTACCTGCTGGTGTTCCTGGTCATCGTGATCGTGTTCGTGTGCCTGCGCCTGCAGACCTCGCGCATCGGTCGCGCCTGGGTGGCCATCCGCGAAGACGAGATCGCTGCCAAGGCCATGGGCATCAATACCCGCAACATCAAGCTGCTGGCGTTCGCCATGGGCGCGTCGTTCGGCGGTGCCTCGGGCGCGGTGTTCGGCGCGTTCCAGGGCTTCGTCTCGCCGGAGTCGTTCACGCTGTGGGAATCGATCTACGTGCTGGCGATCGTGGTGCTGGGCGGCATGGGCCATATCCCGGGCGTGATCCTCGGCGGCGTGCTGCTGGTGGGCTTCCAGGAACTGCTGCGCGTGGTTGCCGAGCCGGTCCAGACCGGCGTGTTCGGCCACGTGATCGTCGATGCCGAGGTGCTGCGCCAGCTGCTGTTCGGCCTGGCCCTGGTCGGCGTGATGCTGTACCGCCCGGCCGGCATCTGGCCGTCGCCGCGCAAGGAAGACCGCCCGGTGGTGCGCCGCGCGGGCAATATCGGCCGTCTGTAAACCGGAGGAAGACATGAGCAACAACGATTTCCTCCTGTCGGTGCAGGGGGTCAACAAGCGCTTCGGCGGCCTGCAGGCACTGTCCGAAGTGGGCCTGCAGATCAAGCCGGGTGAGATCTATGGCCTGATCGGCCCCAACGGCGCCGGCAAGACCACCTTCTTCAACGTGATCACCGGCCTGTACACGCCGGACTCGGGCGAGTTCGTGCTGGGCGGCAAGCCCTACCAGCCGACCGCCGTGCATGAAGTGGCCAAGGCCGGCATTGCGCGCACGTTCCAGAACATCCGCCTGTTCGGCGAGATGACCGCGCTCGAGAACGTGATGGTCGGCCGCCACGTGCGCTCCAAGGCCGGCGTGTTCGGCGCGATCTTCCGCCCGCCCTCGGTGCGGCGCGAGGAAGAGGGCATCGAAGACATGGCGCATGAACTGCTCGACTACGTCGGCATCGGCAAGTACGCCAACTTCACCGCGCGCAACCTGTCGTACGGCCACCAGCGCCGGCTCGAGATCGCGCGTGCGCTGGCGACCGAGCCCAAGCTGCTGGCGCTGGACGAACCGGCCGCGGGCATGAACGCCACCGAGAAGGTCGAGCTGCGCGGCCTGCTCGACAAGATCAAGAACGACGGCAAGACCATCCTGCTGATCGAGCACGACGTGAAGCTGGTGATGGGCCTGTGCAACCGCCTGACGGTGCTGGACTACGGCAAGGTGATTGCCCAGGGTCTGCCGCACGAGGTGCAGAACAACCCCGCGGTGATCGAGGCCTACCTCGGCACCTCGGCGCACTGATGGCGGGAGCGGACGTAATGAATCAGCCTGCAATGAAACAGACAGTACTGAAGATCTCCGGCCTGAAGGTTGCCTACGGCGGCATCCAGGCCGTCAAGGGCATCGACCTCGAAATCCGCGACGGCGAGCTGGTCACGCTGATCGGCGCCAACGGCGCCGGCAAGACCACCACCATGAAGGCCATCACCGGCCTGCAGGGCTGGGCCGGCGGCGACGTCGAATACATGGGCAAGTCGATCAAGGGCGTGCCCAGCTACACGCTGCTCAAGCAAGGGCTGGCGATGGTGCCGGAAGGCCGCGGCGTGTTCGCGCGCATGACCATTACCGAGAACCTGCAGATGGGCGCCTACACGCGCAACGACGAAGCCGGCATCAAGGCCGACGTCGAGCGCATGTTCGGCATCTTCCCGCGACTGAAGGAGCGTGCCAACCAGCTGGCGGGCACCATGTCCGGTGGCGAGCAGCAGATGCTGGCGATGGCGCGCGCGCTGATGAGCCAGCCCAGGGTGCTGCTGCTGGACGAGCCGTCGATGGGCCTGTCGCCGATCATGGTGGAGAAGATCTTCGAGGTCGTGCGCGACATCTCGGCGCAGGGCGTGACCGTGCTGCTGGTCGAGCAGAACGCGCGCCTAGCGCTGCAGGCCGCGCACCGCGGCTATGTGATGGAGTCCGGCCTGATCACCATGAGCGGCGAGGCCAGCCAGATGCTGGACGACCCCAAGGTGCGGGCCGCCTACCTGGGCGAGTAAAGGCGTTAGCAAAGGCCTCAGCAAAGGCGGGCGGTTTTGGGTGCACCAAAGCCGTTCGAGCTTGTCTGGGCCTTCTTCTCCCTCTCCCCTCAGGGGGAGAGGGCTGGGGAGAGGGGTGGTTCAGCAAGGAGCCACATCAAGCGAAGCCAACGGTTTTAACCCCCAGGCCTCAGCCTTTTGACGCTCCTCCCCTCACCCCCGCCCCTCTCCCGCAAGCGGGAGAGGGGAGCAAACCTGCAGCACGCAGAGTTTGCCAGTAGCCCTCAGGCCTCGCCTCGCGCGAGGCCTTTTTTCATCAGGCCAGCTTCTTCAGCAGCGTGCGCAGCATGCCGATCATCTGGTCGATCTCTTCGCGCGTGACGTTCAGCGCCGGCATGAAGCGCAGCAGGTTGGCGCGCGGAGCGTTCAGCAGCAAGCCTTGCGGGCCCATGTCGCGCGCTTCTTCCACCAGCTGCGGGCCGATGTCCTTGCCCAGCAGCAGCGCGCGCAGCAAGCCTTCGCCGCGTTCGCCGCCGAGGCCGAACTCGGCCGACAGCGCCAGCAGCTGCTCCTTCAGGTAGTCGCCCTTGGCCTTGACCTCGTCCAGGAAGCCAGGCGCGGTCAGCTGCTCGATCACGGCGCTGCCGACCGCGGTCATCAGCGGGTTGCCGTTGTAGGTGCCGCCCTGGTCGCCGGCCTCGAAGCTGGCGACCTCGGCCTTGCACAGCAGCGCCGACAGCGGCACGCCGCCGCCGATGCCCTTGCCCAGCGTCATGATGTCCGGCTCGACGCCCGCCAGCTCGTAGGCAAACAGCGTGCCGCAGCGGCCGCAGCCGGCCTGCACTTCATCGACGATCAGCAGCAGCTTGTGCTTGTCGGCAAGCGCGCGCAGGCCCTGCATGAATTCGCGCGTGGCGGGGATCACGCCGCCTTCGCCCTGCACCGGCTCGAGCATGATGCCGACGGTCTTGTCGGTGATCAGCCGCTCGACCGAGGCCAGGTCGTTGAGCTCGGCGCGCGGGAAGCCCGGCACCTGCGGCGCGAAGATGGTGTCCCAGCCGGCCTTGCCCGACGCGCTCATGGTGGCGAGCGTGCGGCCATGGAAGCTGTGGTCCATGGTGATGATCTCGAAGGCGCCGTCCTTGTGCTTGCGGCCCCATTTGCGTGCCAGCTTGATCGCGCCTTCGTTGGCCTCGGCGCCGCTGTTGGCGAAGAAGACCTTGTCGAAGCAGCTGTGGTCGGTCAGCTGCTTGGCCAGCTTCAGCATCGGCTCGTTGTAGAACGCCGGGCTGGGGTTGATCAGCTTGTGCGACTGGGCCACCAGCGCGTCGATCATGCCCTGGTTGGAATGGCCCAGGCAGTTCACCGCCCAGCCCTGCACGAAGTCCAGGTAGCGCTTGCCGTTGTGATCCGTCAGCCAGGAGCCCTTGCCTTCGGTGAACACGAGCTCGGGGCGGTTGGTGATGTACATCAGGGATTGGACGGGATACTCAGCAAATGCCATGGCGGACTCCAGGGGTCGGCGTGTAACGTTGGACGGACGGGCGCGCAAGACGCAACCAAAACAAAAAGCCACGGGGGTTGCCCGTGGCTCGTTGACATGAACAGACGCAGTCGACGGTCAGCCGCGCGGCACCCCAGCGGGGAGCGACGTACGGAAGCTGCGGCGTCGGTTGAAGGTCGTGTGCATGCGGGCAAATATAAGGCGCACGGGCCCGGGTGTCAAAACGAATTTTGGCGGGCCCGGGCATTGTTGCGCTGGCGGAACGGCGCGCGGACGGCGCTCAGGCCGCCGGCGGGGCCGCGTGCAGGTCGGCCTCGGAGGTGAACGAGTCGGCGAAGAACGCGTCTTCGTGCAGCTTGCACTGGCGCGTGAAGTCGCCGCGCGCGGCGTTGATCATCACCGGCGCGCCGCAGGCGTAGACCTCGTGGCCCGACAGGTCCGGGTAGTCCGCGATCACGGCCTGGTGGACGAAGCCGGTGCGGCCCTGCCAGTTGTCTTCCGGCAGCGCGTCGGAGACCACCGGCACGTACTGGAAGTTGGGCAGGTCGCGCGCCCACTGCTCGCACAGCGCATGCATGTACAGGTCCTTCGGACGGCGCCCGCCCCAGTACAGCGTCATCGGGCGTGTGATGCCGGTGTAGGCGGCATGCTCGACGATGGCCTTGATCGGCGCGAAGCCGGTGCCGGACGCCAGCAGGATGATCGGCGCGTCCGATTCCTCGCGCAGGAAGAAGCTGCCCAGCGGGCCTTCGAAGCGCAGGATGTCGCGCTCCTTCATCGCCGGCTGGCCTTCCTTCGCGCCGAACACGTAGTCGGTGAAGGCGCCGCCCGGCATATGGCGGATATGCAGTTCGATCGGGCCGTCCTCGTGCGGCGGCGTGGCGATCGAATAGCTGCGGCGCTTGCCGTCGCGCAGCAGGAATTCGACGTACTGGCCGGCCAGGTACTGCATGCGCTCGGTGGCCGGCAGCTGCAGCTTGATCGCGATCACGTCGTCGGCCAGGCGCTCCAGCGAAGTCACGCGGCACGGGACCTTCTTGATCGGGATGTCGCCGGCGCCGTGGACTTCGCGGCATTCGATGGTGATGTCCGAGGTCGCATTCGCGCAGCAGAACAGCGCGCGGCCCTCGGTCTTTTCCTGCGCGGTCAGCGCCGACGGGGCATGGTCGCCCTGCACGATGCTGCCTTCGAGCACGCGGCCCTTGCACGAACCGCAGGCGCCGTTCTTGCAGCCGTAGGGCAGCCCGATGCTGTGGCGCAGGGCCGCGCCGAGGATGGTTTCGTCCGCGGCCACTTCAAACTTGTGGCCGCTGGGCATGACGGTTACTTGATAAGCCATAATCGGTCTATGAGCCAAATTCTGTCGAAGCTGCAGCCCGCGCGCCTTCCTCACCTTCCGCAACTGCCGGCGCCATCGCGCCGGCTGGGCCGTCCGCGCCTGCTGATCGTAGGCTGCGGGGATGTGGGGACGCGCTGCCTGCGAATCCTGTCGTCGTGCATGCGTGTATTCGCCGTGACCTCGCAGCCGGCACGCCGCGCCGAACTGCGTGCCGCCGGCGCGGTGCCGCTGGTGGCTGACCTGGACCGGCCGGCC
>JABFVP010000182.1 GCA_013362725.1 Cupriavidus sp. | reverse complement strand
GAATCCGGATTGGCCCATGCGGGTGCGCGCGGGACAACCGCTGCGGCCATTCGATGCGGCGGTGCTGGCGCCGCTGGCCGCCATCAAGGACGCGGAACTGGCACTGCGCGCAGCCCCGCCAGCGTTGGCGGGCTGACGCCCTACCGCCCGGCGCGGTCCCGGCGCCAGTTGGCCGGCGCGGTGCCGAACTGCGCCGAGAACCAGCGCGTGAAGGCGCTGGCCGAGCCATAGCCCAGCAGCTGCGACACGCGCAGCAGCGAATAGCGCGGGTTCTCGACATAGCGCCGCGCCAGCTCGCGCCGCACATCGTTGAGGATGCCGGTGAAGGTCTCGCCCGCGTCGTCGAGCTGGCGCTGCATGGTGCGCAGGCTCAGGCCCAGCCCTTCGGCCACGGCCTCGCAGGTGGCGCGGCCCATCGGCAGCATCAGGTAGATCGCGGCGCGCACTTCGTGGTCGATCGACTGGGGGTTGGCGCGCGGCAGGGTATCGATGAACTGCTGTGCATAACGCGCCATCACGGGATCGGCACCCGGGTTGGGTGCGTCGAGGTCGGCGGCGCGGCAGACGATGCCATTGCAATCCGCATTGAATTCGAGCGGGCAGCCGAACAGCCGGCGATGGACGCGCAGGTCGGCCGGCGCCGCATGCGTGAAGCTCACGCTGAGCGGCTGCCAGCGCGGCCCCAGCAGCAGCGCGCACATGCGGAAGACGACGCCGATGGCCAGCTCGGTAGCCTGGCGCGAGGGCGCGTCGCTGAGCACCTCCTGCCGGATCACCACGGCGCTGCCCGCATCTTCCAGCAACAGCGCCACCGAATCGTTGACCAGGTGCCGATAGCGGATGGTGGTGGCGAGCGCGGCGCGCAGCGTGGGCTGCTGGCTGATCAGCAGGCTCATCACGCCAAAGTCCGACAGCTGGCGCGACTCCGCCATGCGCAGCCCGAACGTCATGCAGCCCGAAGCCTGCGCAGCGGCTTCCAGCAGTGCCACGCAGGCGCCCAGCGGCACCCGCTGGTCGGGATCGTCCAGCCAGGCGCGGCGCACGCGGGCCTGGCGCAGCAGCGGCTGCGGGTCCAGACCAAGGTCGCGCGCTACCTCCAGGAAGTTGGTCAGTGCGGCGGCACGTATGAGCGTTTCCAAACCGGTCTTGCCTTGCAATGGGTTGCGATACCTGCGCCGTGGCGGGGACCTGCCGGCCCGCCGCAGCAGGATCATAGGCCTCCTGGCATGAAATGCAAAGTCGGCGGTAGCCAATGCAAAGCCGCCCCGGGCTGCGCTTCCTACAGTGCAGGCATGTGCAGGGCAACCTGCACCAACGCAAATTGAAGGAGACCAGAACCATGGCAAATGTCGTCCGCATGTACGAGACCGGCGGCCCCGAAGTGCTGCGCTACGAGCCGATGGAAGTGGGCGATCCCGGCCCGGGACAGGTCCGTATCCGCCACGTCGCGGTGGGGCTCAATTACGCCGACACTTATTTCCGCAACGGCACCTATCCCGTACCGCTGCCAAGCGGCATGGGCGTGGAAGCCGCCGGCGTGGTGGTGTCGGTGGGCGCTGACGTGAGCAACGTGGCGCCGGGCGACCGCGTCACCTACACCGGCTTCGTCAACACGCTGGGCGCGTACAGCACCGAGCGCCTGGTGCCCGCTGCGCCGCTGATCCGCCTGCCCGACAGCATCGCCTTCGAAACCGCGGCGGCGATGACCATGCGCGGGCTGACCTCGGCCTACCTGATGCGCCGCATCCATCCGTTTCAGGCGGGCGACACCATCCTGCTGCACGCCGCGGCGGGCGGGGTCGGACTGATCGTGTCGCAGTGGGCCAGGCTGCTGGGCCTGACCGTGATCGGCACGGTGTCGACCGAGGCCAAGGCCGAGGTGGCGCGCGCGCACGGCTGCGACCACATCATCTACTACACCCGCGAGGACGTGGCCAAACGCGTGCGCGAGCTGACCGATGGCGTGGGCGTGGCGGTGGTGTTCGACAGCGTCGGCAAGACCACCTTCATGGGCTCGCTGGATTCGCTGCGGCGGCGCGGCACCATGGTCTGCGTGGGCACCGCCTCGGGACCGGTGCCGCCGTTCGACCCGGCGCTGCTGGCGATGAAGGGCTCGCTGTTCCTGACCCGGCCCGCGCTGGCCGACTACATCGCCGATCCCTCGGAAAAGCAGGCGCTGGCAGACGAGGTCTTCGGCCACGTCGCCGCAGGCCGCATCCGCATCGGCATCAACCAGCGCTATGCGCTGGAAGACGCGGTCCAGGCGCACCATGACCTGGAAGCACGCCGCACCACCGGATCATCGATCTTCGTCATCTGAACACAAACAAAGAGGAGACAACCCATGCATGCGGAACCGCTGACCTGCACCATCGGCGCCGAACTGACCGGCGTCAGCCTGGCCGATGCCTCGCGCGACGCCGGGCTGTTCGCCGAAATCAAGGCGCTGCTGCTGCAGTACAAGGTCCTGTTCCTGCGCGACCAGGACATCACCCGCGCCGAACACGTCGCCTTTGCCCGCCAGTTCGGCGAACTGGAAGGCCACCCTGTGGTGGGCAGCGACCCTGAGCATCCGGGGCTGGTGCAGATCTACAAGTCGCCCGAGAGCAAGGTCGAGCACTACGAGAATGCATTCCATTGCGATGCCACCTGGCGCCAGGCGCCGCCGATGGGCTGCGTGCTGCGCTGCGTGGAAACGCCGGCGGTCGGCGGCGACACCATCTGGGTCAACATGGGTGAAGCCTACCGGCGCCTGCCGCAGGACATCAAGACGCGCATCGAAGGGCTGCGCGCCAAGCACAGCATCGAACACACCTTCGGCGCCAACATGGCGCCGGAGAAGCGCGCGGCGCTGGCGGCGCAGTTCCCGATGGTCGAGCACCCGGTGGTGCGCACCCATCCGGAAACGGGCGAGAAGATCCTGTTCGTCAACGCCTTCACCTCGCACTTCGCCAACTACCACCGCGGCGACGTGATCCGCTTCGGCAAGGACTTCATGCCCGGCGCGGGCGACCTGCTGCACTACCTGTGCGCGCAGGCCGAGATCCCGGAGTACCAGGTGCGCTGGCGCTGGCAAAAGCACAGCGTGGCGATCTGGGACAACCGCTGCACGCAGCATTACGCGGTGCAGGACTATGCGCCCACGGTGCGCAAGATGGAGCGTGCCGGCATTATCGGCGACGTGCCGATCTGAACGCGCGGCCACAGGAAGAACAAAGGGCAGCCGCTGGCGGGCTGCCCTGCTGCCATGGCACGGTTGGATTCAGGGTTGGATATTGAACGCCTTGACGATGCCGGCATTGCGCTCGAATTCGACGCGCACCGACTCGCTCAGTTGCGGCAATGGCTGCGCCGGCAGCGGCTCATAGCCAAGCGCCTCCATGCGCTCGCGCACCCTGGGCGCGGCCGCGGCCTTGTAGGCCGCGGCGTGGATCTTCGCTGCCAGTTCGGGCGACAGCCTCGACGACGCGATCACCCCCACCCAGTTGCT